>JABABY010000267.1 GCA_014237955.1 Planctomycetota bacterium | reverse complement strand
GGATCAAGTCCACCGAGATCGAACAACCCCCGGTGTTTATCATTGGGCACTGGCGAAGCGGAACGACCCATCTGCACGAGTTGATGGTTCGCGACGCCGGTTTCGGATACCCCACGACCTATGAGTGCTTCGCGCCTCACCATTTCCTGCTCACCCGCAAGCCGATGATTCTGTTTGGCGGTTGGCTGCTGCCGCGAAAACGTCCAATGGACAACATGGCCGCGGCTTGGGACCGGCCTCAGGAAGACGAATTCGCACTCTGCTCAATGGGAACGCCAACGCCCTATCGCCGTATGGCGTTTCCCAACGACGAGCCATGCCATCAAGAGTTTCTCGACATGTCCGGCGTGTCGGAATCGGATCTTAAGTCATGGCAGGCCGACTTAAGGCAATTCGTGCGTCTGCTTACGTTTGACAAGAAGCGCCGAATCATCCTCAAGTCTCCGCCGCACACCGGGCGCATCAAAGCCATCGCCGACGTCTTTCCCGGAGCCAAGTTTATTCACATCGCGCGAGACCCGCATTCCGTCTTTCCTTCGACACAGCGACTTTGGCGATCGCTCGACGAGGCGCAGGGAATGCAAATCCCCAAACACGAAGATCTTGATGAATTTGTTCACTCGTCGATGGAGCGAATGTATCGAGCGTTCTTTCAGCAACGCGGCGAAATTCCGGCAAGCGACATTATTGATGTCAACTACGAGGATCTGGTCGCCAATCCTATCGAACAACTTGAACGTATCTATCGAGAACTCGATCTAGGCGATTTCGAGAAGCAGCGGGCGCATTTCGAAGACTACCTTGGCTCACAGCGCGACTACAAGACGAACAGGCACGACCTTCCGCCGGAAGCGGCCGCCGAAGTCGATCGCCGCTGGGGCTTCTTCATGGATGAATACGGCTACGCGAAGGCGAGTGAGCGCAAGGCCAGCGAAGACGACGGATCCGACTAGCCCTCGTCGCTCTCCAAACTGGCGATCGCCGTCAAGATCGCCTGCCTAATTTCGTCTAGGCGATCGAGATCGACGATCTTGTTGCCCTGTTTGTCATCGACGTAAAAGACATCGGCCACCTGATCCAAGTGAGTGCCGATCTTGGCGAAGTAGACGGATAGGCCAAGTTCAAACAAGGTGCGCGAGATGCAATAGAGCAATCCGAGCCGGTCATAGGCGAACACGTTGACGATGGTGTGGGTGTCGGACGTATTGTTGTCAAACCAAACTCGAGTCGGCATTTGTTGGCCGCTGCGTTTGTCGCTCTTATCGGTCGGCCAACCCGCTCTGAAGACCGGCGGCTTGGCGCTCGGGTCTTTCACGGCGGCGACCAAAGCATCACTGATCTCTCGCAAACGATCTTCCGGCGGTTCACCTGCGAAATCCAGATCGACGACGTAGAATCGGTCCAACACGAGCCCGTCCGCCAGCGTGTGAATCTCGGCCGAGAGAA
>JABABY010000266.1:241-1522 GCA_014237955.1 Planctomycetota bacterium | reverse complement strand
CGTCAGTGCAACCGACCTGCTACTGATGGTGGTTATCTGCCCCGTTGTGCTGGCAGCAAGGTGCTTTTTCCGGCTCCGTTGGGTCCGATGATCCCCGTCAACGTTCCCGATTGGAGCTGGAATGAGATCGAGCGAAGGGCAGCTCGGTCGGCGAAGGAAACCGTGAGGTTGCGCGCATGGAGCGGAAGGATAGAGCCCGTATCAGAAGCCATGGAGCCAGCCCTTTGTCTTAATGATTAGGAACCGAGCAGGGCCTGCACGATGGTCGATGTGTTGTGTCGCATCATGCCCAGATACGTGCCCGCCGGTTGGGAAGGCATGTCTAAGGAATCACTGTAAAGGATTCCGCCGATCTTAGCACCGGTTGCCTCTGCGCTTTTTTGAACCAAAGTATTGAGCGTCGGGCTAACGGATGTTTCCAAGAAAAGAGCCCGTACGTTGCGGTCCCGAATGAGTTTCTCAAGTTTTTCAATTTCCTGTGGTCGCGGGGCCTCTGCGGTACTTATCCCAACCATGGCCTGCACCTCAATGTCATTTGCATCGGCGAAATATTGAAAAGCATCATGGCTAGTGACCATGACGCGGCGGCCTCTGGGAACGCTCGCAAGCTGTTTCTTGATCCAGGCATCAAGTTCGGAGAGTTGCGCATCATAGCGACGCGCATTGTCGCGATAGTAGGATTCATTTGCCGGATCTTCCATAATTAAAGCTTCAAGAGCATGGCCGAGATAACCACGGAAATAGTCCACATTCATCCAGCAATGAGGATCCGGAGCTCCGGAGTCGTCGATGCCGATGAGAGGTTTTGCGACCGCTTTTTCCGCCAGGGGTATGACGGTGCCTCGGGCATTGTTTTTAATAATGTTTCCGAGAGTTGCTTCGAGATGAAAGCCGTTCGTGAAGACTAAATCTGCTTCGGCAATCTTTTCGGCATCCTGTGGCCGAACATCGTAAATATGCGGATCTTCGCCCGCACGCATAATGCCGCTAACGTCCGCGGCATTTCCAACCAGATTTCGGGCGAGATCTTCGATCATTGTTGTCGTACAGACAATTTTGAGACGTTGAATCTCGGGAGCATCCCCTGGGGAAGTTGCCTGCGTTGCTGCCCCCTCTGGCCGCTCGGTGCAGCCTCCATGTAGCAGAAAAATAGCTACGAGTGCCATCAATCCACTGTGGTGTACCAATTGGGCCAAAATCCTTCCGCACCTTCTGATCGGTTGTGCGATACTATCGGAAATTGGGGATTTCTCGTCACGCATAGCCTCTATTTTAATGGCC
>JABABY010000266.1:0-231 GCA_014237955.1 Planctomycetota bacterium | reverse complement strand
GTAGACCGCTTCTCGTTGGTCTCAATTTTTGACCTCTTAAAGTTGGGGTAGCCAGAATGTCCTTTGGGTAATGTCTCTATCTAGCGCAGTTGGCCTAAAGGCGGCTTATTTTGTCTCAATATGGGTTAAAAAAGTTGACCCCGGATAGAGCGGGCGGTAGATTTTAGTCGGTAGCTGTGTGTCGGATCATTGTGCTCTCGCCCTAAGTCCCGGAGTGGAGTCAAAAGCAGG
>JABABY010000265.1:1347-1555 GCA_014237955.1 Planctomycetota bacterium | reverse complement strand
AATTTGCACCTTGGGGGGCGTCTCTGCAACGCTGTCGGACGCTATTTCTTTGTGCGATCCCTGTTGGCAGGCCGGAATGGCGATCACGGCAGTGATCAGAAAAATCACAAGGCAGCAAAAATAGGCTCGATAGCGATTCATGATTTGTATTCCTGGCTATGTCGTCGCGACATCACGCTTTGGATTCCGTTTAAACATGACATACAGA
>JABABY010000265.1:0-1337 GCA_014237955.1 Planctomycetota bacterium | reverse complement strand
AGGGTAGGACCATCAAAGACAAGATTGTTGCTCCCAGCACGCCACCGATAATGGCTCGTGCCAGTGGAGCATTCGCTTCGCCACCCCCAAAACCGATTGCCATCGGTAATAAGGCCAGCCAAGTGGTCATTGAGGTCATGAGAATGGGCCTCAATCGTACTGTGGCGGCATCGAGAATGGCCTCCCGAACCGATAGGCCTTCTTGAATGCGATGATTTGCAAAATCAACCATCACGATGGAATACTCGACGACAATCCCGACCATCATTATGATTCCCATAAATGCCATGATGGACAAATGGGTATTGGTTGCCAGCAGCATTGCCACAACACCTATGAAACCGAGGGGGACTGTCAGTAGCACAATCAAGGGATCCATAAAGCTTCGAAACTGTGCAACCATTACGAGGTAGACCAAAATGGCGGCAATGATGAGGCCGCCAGTAAACTGCTTGAAAGAATCGCGCATCGAGCGGACCTCGCCCATCATGCGAAAACTGACGCCCTTGTAACGGGACGCGTCAGCTAATGTTAGCGGGGCAAGGTCTTCCCAAATGACTACTTGTTCGGGTGAAAGAATGTCCTTAATATTTTTTTGTGCCCCGGTCGCGATCGGCTTCCCCTTATGGGGAGTCTTTGTTGAATCCTTGTGGGAGAGGACTTTTCGGACCTCTTGTTGTTGCGCATTCGAGAGGTGGAGTCTGGTAAACAAGTCCTTTTCTGTCATGGTTCCGGTCCGGTAGAGATCTCCTCGTTCATCAATATCTGGCATGGCACCTAAGGCAACGAGTTTCTTTTCGATTTGGGAAACAATGGATCCTATGTCATATCCATGCTTCACATTGACATAGACATCGGTCACGCGCGAAATATTCACATGGTTGACCACGCCCGGACCTTCGGACGTGCTGATGGTGGCGATGTTCCCCAGTCGCAGAGGCCGCCCATCCTTGTCGCTGCCAACGGGAATCGACTCCAGTGTTTCGATACTGTCGAGCTCCTGTTCCGGATACTGAACGCCAAAGAAGTAATGGTTGCCTTTGTTCTTATCGAGCCAGAATGCCGGCTGAAAGTTGATAGAACTATTGGTGGCTGCTATCAGATTTTTCATCACATCCTCAGGATTCAGGCCAAGTCGTGTGGCTAGGTCCCGGTCCATATCGACTTGTAGGGTGGGATAATCGATGCGCTGCGCTATGCGGACATCGACCGTTCCCTCAACCTCCTTGGCGGCAGTCACAATCTCTTGTGCGACGGACTGTCCGGTTTCGAGATTGGAGCTGTTGATCTGAAAGTGGATGGGTGAAGGTTCTCCCATATTCAAGGCTGCCGTGAGC
>JABABY010000264.1 GCA_014237955.1 Planctomycetota bacterium | reverse complement strand
CTGAGGCATTATCACCCCAGCCGTCACCATCAGTGTCTACCCACTGTCTTTTGTTGTAGGGGAACTCATCAGAACCGTCGAGTGAGCCGCAACAATCAGGCCCGTGATTATCACCGATGCCATCGCCATCGCTATCTTCCTGCCCATTGTTTGCGACTGACGGACAATTGTCGAGATTATCCAGTAAACCATCCTCATCCCGGTTAATACCCATGCGGACTCCAGATCCCGGTGGGACGCAGGTGTACGTCAGTGGCCCGTCGCTCACTGCTAACGTGCGCAGTGCAGCATCGGATACCAGGCTACCGTCGTCCGAGCGGAACTGACCACTCGCTTCCAGTGTCCCGCCGCGTTCTTCGCCGGCAACACTACCCTTCACGATCAACTCGCATTCAGGCACAGCGCCTCCAGCCGTCAACGAATCATAAATCGTGCCAGCACGCTGAATCATCATGTCTATACGTGGGCCAGCTACGGCAGAGTTGGTGGAATCTAGCGTTACCTGCTGGGCAACCATCGGAGCAAGGTCCGTAGGGAACTCGAAAGTGAAACTCTGCAGATTCAATTTATCGGCGTTAGACAACGAGAAGACACTCGCAGAGAAAAAGTTAAAAGGAGTGTCAACTGAGCCGTCGTGCAGGAGACCGTTTCCACGTATCTGCGGTCCGGTATTGCTGCCAGCAGTGGAGAGCCCAAACATTCCAACCTTTTGATAAACATTCCGCATGTGCGGCACTTTGAAGTCCTGGGTTTCGCCCTCGAAGGTCTGATCCCCCCCCGTTCCGAAAAAACCCTCGGCTGGGTCGAGCGTATGGCAGCCCTCACACGTTGCGATACCATCGCTAAGCCCGTTGAAAAAACGAGTCTCTCCCGCAGCTGCGGACGCTGAGAGCTGATTATTCAACGCACGAATCGGGTTTGGCGGGAGTGCTAACCTCAACGCGAATGCGGTGAATAGATCCATTTCAGCATCAGTTATAGTGCCTTCCATTCCAACTAAACCTTCAAACGCTGGCCTAAAGTTTTTGAACGATAGTTCCTCCGAGCACCTTGCGCCAGTAAGTGCATTACAAAGATCAGTGGCAAGCTCGCCGTCGGCTCGATCACCGCGCCAATGATGCGATCCATGCGATGCTATCCCGCGAAGCGTTTGCGTGGTCATCGGCCCCTTGCTCGGATGGAACGTAGACGCGCTGGGCAAGGGAACGGCAGAGGGAATATTATTGGTTGTTACTTCATCATCAGGGTTGCCGAGGTTCCAGACGTTGGCATCCAGGTCAGCGAAAATATGGCAGCTGGAGCATGTTGCCTCCCCGTTACCAGATGTAGCAACTGCGTCATACAGGAATCGGCGACCCGCAACGATCTCAGGAGGCTCAGCGCTGAACAATATATGTGTTTCAACAGTACCTTTGGTCGCCAGATCAATAACCTCAACCTTGTTATCAAAGCGGGTAAGGACATAAAGGCGGTTATTAGCCTCATCCAGAGCAATTCCGCTGGGGCCGCCACTGGTAGGGATGTAGTTTGCGCTCTCAACCGTGGGATCAAAACTCGACTCAAAGTTAGCGCTTTCTATATCTGCAGTATCAAAAACGCCGATCTTCCCGGAGCCAAATGCCGCAA
>JABABY010000263.1:218-1708 GCA_014237955.1 Planctomycetota bacterium | reverse complement strand
ACGACCTCTATTTTGGCCGCTAAACGTCAAGGTTAACAACTGACAACGCATTGGTTTCAATGAACGCTCGTCTCGGCTCAACCTGATCACCCATTAGGGTTGTGAACATCTGATCCGCACCGATCGCAATCCGCTACTGAGCCGCGTTATTGTGAACCGCCTCTGGCATCATCTCTTTGGCCGAGGAATCGTACGAACGGTCGACAACTTCGGGAAACTCGGTGATCCACCGAGCCACCCGGACCTGCTCGACCACATCGCCCACGAATTTGCCCGTGAAGGCTGGAGCCTGAAAACATTGATTCACAAATTGGTCACGAGCCGCACCTATCGCATGGCGAGTAACGAGCGGGCCGCCTCAGTCGACCCCGAGAACATATTCTTAAGTCACATGCCGATCCGCCGACTCGAAGGTGAGGCGATCCGAGATGCGATTCTCACCATCAGCGGCCGCCTCAATCCAATACTTGGCGGTCCGAGCGTGCCGATCCATCTGACCAAATTCACCAGTGGACGGGGACGACCCAATAGCGGGCCACTCGATGGGGAAGGGCGGAGGAGCATCTACCTGGCGATTCGCAGAAATTTCCTCTCCCCGATGATGCTCGTCTTTGATACGCCAATCCCGTTCAATCCTGTCGGGCGTCGCAATCGTTCCAACGTACCGGCGCAACCGCTCACGCTGATGAACGATCCGTTTGTCTCCTCGCAGGCGGCCCGCTGGGCACAACGCATACTGGCGATCGGGAAATTGAATCTTGAGGAACGAATAAACCTGATGTATCGCGACGCCTTTGCCCGTGAGGCTCGTAGTGAGGAAATCAGCCAGGGACTCGCCTTTATGAAGGCCCAGGCTGCCGAATATGCCCTTGAAAGGGACGACTGGGAGCATAGCGAGCAGGTCTGGCGAGATTATGCCCACGTGCTGATAAATACAAAAGAATTTATTTTTTTACAGTAGAATATAGAGGGCATCCAGTAACCATTTTTTTCGGAGTGCTGTTGTGTTTCCGTGTGGTCGCATTGCAAAGCCTGCGCTTTCTCGACGCGAGATGCTAGCGCGGTGCGCTAACGGTTTCGGTTCGGTAGCACTTACTGCACTTGCTGCCGATGGAGCCGCTGACTTTGCCGCAGCAAGCCCCACTACTGCACTCAACCCGCTCCTGCCACGCGAATCGCATTTTCCGGCTAAGGCCAAGAATGTCATCTTCCTGTATATGGACGGTGGCCCGAGCCACGTCGATACGTTTGATCCCAAGCCCAGGCTCAATCAGGACAATGGCAAACGTTTTGCGATGGACATCGACAAGCAAACGCTCCAGTTCAACAACATGGGGCTCACGCTGGGGAGCCCCTGGAAATTCAAGCAGTACGGCCAGAGTGGCATCCCAGTGAGCACACTCTTTCCGCATGTTGCAAGGCATGTGGATCAACTGGCGATTATCCGTTCGGCAGTATCAAAGTTTTCCGAGCATACGTTTGCGAACTAT
>JABABY010000263.1:0-208 GCA_014237955.1 Planctomycetota bacterium | reverse complement strand
CCGCCTGGCGGCCTTGATAATTTTAATAGCGGATACCTTCCGGCGAGCTACCAGGCATCGATCTTCCATCCAGGAGAAGCCCCCATCGCCAATATCGAGCGAGGAGAAATCTCTTACAGAGTCCAGAATCGCAAGCTGGAATTAATGAAGTCGCTCGACCAGACACTCCTTAAAGAAACAGACCATGCAGATGCGATCGAAGCTGCTA
>JABABY010000262.1 GCA_014237955.1 Planctomycetota bacterium | reverse complement strand
CTGGGTCAGTTAATTGGGCTCCACTTCAGATGTGAGCGAAATCACGGAGGAAAGGGGCACCAATTCGCCACCAGTCGTGCGCAGGTAGTATTTTTCCAGCTCCTGTTTGGTCAGGCGAAAACCACTTCCGGCCTGAGGAATAACCTTGTATGAGCGCCCCTGCAGGCTGAAACGATTAACTTCAGTCTCGCCCAGCATAATGGCTAGAGTTTCTCCGATATCACGCATGGAAATACCCAAACGGGCTGCGAGTTCCCGATCGATATTAACCTTTACCTCTGGCCGATCAAACTTCAGATTTTGGGTAATAAAAATAAAGAGGCCAGACTCGCGGGCTGCCTTTACCAATTCGTCTCCTACACGCATTACTTCACGATAATCTGCAGTGGAGGCGGCGACAAAGCTCACAGGCAATCCGGCATCGAATCCGGGTAGCGGCGGCGTACCAAAAGCGAACATCTGCATTCCGGCCACGCCACCGAGTTTCTTCTGAAATTCCGCATGTACTTCCTGTTGTGTTCGCTCTCGCTCGGACCAGGGATGCAGAGTGATACCACCGAAATTGTTGCTGGGAAACATTACTTGCCATGAGTGGCTGAACTCAGGAATGCCTTTCCATATTTGCACCACCTCGTCCATGAAATAATCAATGTATTCGATGTTAGCGTAGCGCGGAGCAATACCCGTCACGTAAAGTCCACCGGTATCTTCTTCCGGGGCCAGTTCCTCCTGTGCTAGCGTAAATAGCACCGGCAAGCTGGCGAGGATGACGGTGGCAAATAGAATGACTGCCCCTCGATTACCAAGGCAAATCGACAGTAGGCGCCGATATTGTCCGTTTAGTTGATCAAAGCGCGCGTCGAGCCAGGTCGAAAAACGCCCCTGGTGTTCTTTGTCCTTGAGGACCCGAGAGCACATCATCGGGCTCAGAGTGAGGGCGACAATGCCGGACACTATTACCGCCCCCGCCAGCGTTAGGGCGAACTCGCTGAACAGCGCTCCAGTCAGGCCACCGATAAAACTGATGGGTGCGTAAACGGCGGCCAGTGTTAAGGTCATTGCTATCACCGGCAAGGCGACTTCGCGAGCACCTGCCAGAGCAGCCTCTCGGGGAGAGGCGCCGAGCTCGATATGTCGGTGCACATTTTCCACGACAACTATCGCATCATCTACCACCAGGCCGATCGCAATGACCATGGCAAGTAAGGTCAGCAGATTGAGGGAAAAGCCCATTGCCAACATCAGAAAAACAACGCCAACCAGTGACAGGGGTATGGCCACCAAAGGGATCAGCACCACCCTGAAAGAACCGAGAAACAGGTAAATCACGAGGATGACAATTAAGGCTGCCTCAAACAGCGTAGAAACGACTTCTTTGAGCGCTTCATCGATGACGATACTGCCATCCCAGTCCAAAAATAGCTCCATATCAGCCGGCAAGTTGTCTCTGATGCCTGGTATTGCCTCGTGCACGCGACGAGAAACGTCCAGTGGGTTTGCGTCGGGTGTTTGCAGCACCGACATAAACACCGCATCGCGTCCACTGGACAGCGTTCTGAACTCAGTAGTTTCCGCGGAGAGTTCCACATCGGCGACATCCCCCAGCCGTACTCGCTTTTCATCGACCTGGCGAACCACCAGTTTCTCGAAATCCTCTGGCTTTTTCATGTCGGTGCGCGCATCGACCGTCGCACGCACTAGATTCCCTATTGTG
>JABABY010000261.1 GCA_014237955.1 Planctomycetota bacterium | reverse complement strand
AAGAAGAAGGCCGTAAAGAAGAAGAAGAAGGCCGCTAAGAAAAAGAAGAAGGCCGTAAAGAAGAAGAAGAAGGCCGTAAAGAAGAAGAAGAAGGCCGCTAAGAAAAAGAAGAAGGCCGTAAAGAAGAAGAAGAAGGCCGTAAAGAAGAAGAAGAAGGCCGCTAAGAAAAAGAAGAAGGCCGCAAAGAAGAAGACCAAACGGAAAGCTGCCAAGAAAAAGAAGAAGCGGTAGTTCCAAGTAAGGTCTGGCGTACACCACGGCACATTACGTCGCCATCGTGTTCGTCTGATTTGGTTATTCAGCCGCCCGGCCTTAGGCCGGGCGGCTTCTTTTTTGATCTATGTCTACCGCTGTGATCGACAGCGTCTATCGGCTGCAATACATCGGTGATCACCGGACTGATTATTGATGTGTCTCTGCAAACCGGAGGAAGGCACATGTCCAAGATTACTTGGATACCCAACAGACTCCATATGCTTTCAGCACAGCTCATCGCAGAAAAAGTGTTGGCATCAAGTGGGGTCTCTAAACAGGCCTTCAGGGTAAGCAAACTTTATCGCATGCCTTCTTCCTGAAAGTGGTCAAACACAAACGGTGAAGCACAAGTGGTTCACTCACAATAGATGCTCTTCCAATACCTTTGGAGAGATCATCTAGATAAATCGTTGACAGTACCGATGTGAATCGACGATTGGAGCCCACGTCAAGGATATGACGACCACAGAAATCGCTAAAGCTATCTTAAAAATATTTTCTACCGACGATGCATTGAATACGGCAACAATCTATCGGTGACCTCAATGCTTCGGGAAAGCCTACGACATGTCGTGTTAAAGCACCGAGAGACTCGGGAGTGGCGGCTCCTCGACATGTCTGGCGGCAAGGTTTTTCACGAGATTGCGGCAGATCTCCTCAAACGGTTTAGCAGTTGAGGGATCCGCAAAATTTGCAGCGGTGCTCCCCTGATCGCCATTAATGCGGACCTGCATATTAATCGGCACCTCTCCTAGACATGGAATCCCAAATTCTTCGGCTTTCCTCTTAGCTCCACCGGTACCGAAGATATCATAGCGCTTGCCGTTGTCTGGGCAGAGAAAATAGCTCATATTTTCGACCAAACCAAGTATTGAGATACCAACCTCCTTAAACATATTGATCGCCTTAACCGCATCCAATAGGGCAACATCCTGTGGCGTGCACACGATCACTGCTCCAGTCAGTGGCAAGGCTTGAGAGAGTGTCAGTGCGACGTCACCCGTTCCAGGTGGCATATCGATGATCAAATAATCAAGGTTTCCCCAATCGGTATCTCGCAAAAAACCTATAATGGATCCATGCAACATCGGTCCTCGCCAAATCACAGCTTTATCTGCCGGCACCAAAAAACCAATGGAGATCACTTTCATCCCATCGGCGGTAATCGGTGCGATACTGCGGGCAATAACTGGTGTCCCTGCCTCATCCGTTCCGGTCTGTTTTTCCGTAATTTCTGGACGGCCTGATGCTCCTAGAAGATGTGGAATGCTCGGTCCGTAAACATCTGCATCCATGAGGCCGACTTGGCAACCGGCGTTTTTGAGTCCAATCGCCAAACTCGCGGCGATAGTACTTTTACCGACACCCCCCTTCCCCGAACCAACGACGATCACACTTTTTGCCCTTAGACCAACCTGCCCCAAGCTTGCAGGTATCCGCTCGTGGACGGCCATGGTGATATCGACCTCAGCCAAATCCGGAACGCGCTCCTTAAGCAGGCAGCAAAGAGCATCTCGAGTTTCATCCCAGATAGGAGCTGAGTAGGTCGTCAAAGCGAGTGTCAACGACAGCCGATTCCCATGAAGATGCACCTAATGAACCTGTTCCTGTTGAACAATACCGCGA
>JABABY010000260.1:1716-1934 GCA_014237955.1 Planctomycetota bacterium | reverse complement strand
GACACAAGCGGAATTCCGCTCGCTGATGCAGTCTACCGGGGCAACGATCAACGATGGGGACGATGAAGATGATAATGTGACCAACACGGGGGCCGATTATTCGCGGGTCGATATGTGGGCCCTAATGCGGGGCATACTTGCCACAGCGGCAAGTGGTTCGGGGGTACACACGACAACCATTGTCAGTGAAAACACGGTTTCGAACATAAACTTTGGCA
>JABABY010000260.1:0-1706 GCA_014237955.1 Planctomycetota bacterium | reverse complement strand
GGCATACCAACGAGTCATGTTACAGCAAGCTCGGCCGTGTTAGGATCCACAGCAACTGTTTCTGCATTGTCGGTGCATCAATCCAGCGGGGCCGATGCCAGGCTGGTTGCCGATTCTGGCGTCGCTGCAGGCGAACAGGCCTCCAAACCCGACCATCTTGGCAAGGAGCGTTATTCGCACCGATTGACCGGACTAGGTGCTACACAACCCGATAGAACGGCAGTCCCACCTGTACTCGATACCGAGACACTCTCCACCTGGGTCGATTCGATGTTCGCCGAGCAACAGCCGGAGCAGGTGGCATCCCGATTTGAAACCGAACCCGTCAGTGCCGCAGCATCCGCAACGGGCGGCGAAGTGGTCGATCAGTTGCTCGGGAAAAAAGATCTCTTTGATGTGGTCGACAGCTGGCTCGCCTCTGTCGATACATCGATTGGGGAACAAGACGCTGGCGAGAGCGAACTCTCTCCCTTACAGGAAGAGGCTCTGGACATCTTTCGCGCTTAGGCTCAGCGGAGGAGCCATGAGGCGATTGGAGTTCTGTGGAAAACGCCCTAGCCCACGGTCGCTTTCACCGTCGCTTTCACCGTCGCGTCCCGGCAAGCCAAATGGTGTGCCACATCTACCCTGCAAGCCCCAGCCCCTCAGCGACGCGGCGACCATATTCGGGATCGGCTCGCGTGAAGTGCTCGATCTGCCGCCGTTGGATTTCCTCGGACACCGACACCATACTGCCCACAATATTGTCGATCAATCGCTGCTGCTCATCAGAGTTCATCAAGCGGTAAAGATCTCCCGCTTGAATAAAATCGTCGCTTTCAGGGCGTTGATCGTAGCGATCAACCGCTCCTTCGATTGCAAGAGGCGGTTGCCGGTAACTGGGGTCTTCCTGCGGGCCGCCAAAACTGTTGGGTTCGTAGTTTACCTCTTTACCCGCATTACCGTCGAAACGCATCGCCCCATCGCGATGGTACGTGTGTACCGGACACTGGGGACGGTTGATCGGCAGGGCTTGGTGATTGACACCGAGTCGATAACGCTGTGCATCAGCATAGGACAAGACGCGACCCTGCAGCACTTTGTCGGGCGAAAATCCAATGCCTGATACCACATTGGACGGAGCAAAGGCCGCCTGTTCGACCTCGGCAAAATAGTTTTGCGGATTGCGGTTCAGTTCCATGACACCGACTTCGATGAGTGGATAGTCAGAATGTCGCCACACCTTCGTGAGATCGAATGGATTGACGTAGTAATCGGCCGCAGCTTCCTCAGGCATGATCTGCACATGCATCCGCCACCTGGGAAACTCCTTGTTTTCAATCGCCTCGAAAAGATCCCTCGTGGCATGGTCGGGATCGGTACCTGCCAGCGCCGTGGCCTCGGCATCGGTCAGACAGGCGATCCCCTGCTCTGTCTTGACGTGAAATTTCACCCAAACTCGTTTTCCTTCTGTATTGATCAGGCTATAGGTATGGCTCCCAAAGCCATGCATATGCCTGTAGGACCTGGGAGTACCACGATCACTGAAAAGAATGGTTACCTGATGCAGTGACTCTGGACTCAGGGACCAATAATCCCACATCATGGTGGGAGATTTTAGATGGCGCTGCGGACATCTCTTCTGGCTATGGATGAAGTTGTCAAATTTGAGTGGATCTCGAAGAAAGAAAACCGGCGTATTATTTCCCACGAGATCCCAATTCCCC
>JABABY010000025.1 GCA_014237955.1 Planctomycetota bacterium | reverse complement strand
CGGATGAACCAACCGGAGATGTTCCCCTGCCTGAAAAAGTAGAGACGTTTTTTGCGGCTCGCGATGCGGTCATCTTCACATATGTCTTCATGCGAGAAGGTTTTTATTTGGACACCTTGGTTGAAGGGCTCAAACTGCTCACGGCAGAACGACCAAGTTTGGGATGCGTTGTCGTCGGGTCGCTCGACGACAACGAGCCACCCGTTAAAAAACGGATCTTCGAACAGATCGATGCAGCGCGTTTGGAACCCAACCTTTGCTTTGCGGGCGATCTTTCGCACGAAGAGTTTATGAAGCTAATGCAAAAATCGAAACTCTATTTGCGGACGCCGACCACCGATGGTCAGTGTAGTTCCGTCTTTGAATGCCTCCTGCTCGGCACTCCTGTCGTAGCGGCGGAAAACAATAACCGACCGGAGAGTGTGGTGACCTATTCCGCCGATGATCCTCAAGCAATGTGTGCGGCGGTTTGTGAGGTGTTGGAAAACCATTCCGACTACTGCAACCAGATTGTTGCTCCCGAAGTTCGGGATACCGTGGGAGAGGAGTCGCAACTTTTAATCGCTGCAGCCCTGGGAGAATCGATGCGGTGAGTGCGACAGAGCCAAACTTGAAAATGGATCAAAAAAGTCGCTCTAGCGATTGGATTGTCGATCCCGATCAACGCCCGGGTCAAAATTATCGTCAGATGCAAAACAGCCCACCGCCTTCTCTGAAAGCTGTTTCCTCTTTGGCCACGCACCTCGTTTCCACAACTTGTTTCGCGCCGGCGTGCAACCATCTTCCCAGGAGACAGCATGGCATATGATGCAGTCATTGTTGGCTCAGGACCCAACGGTCTGGCAGCCGCTATCACACTCGCTCGCGAAGGGCGACAAGTCCTCCTGCTCGAAGCGAAGGACCAGATCGGCGGCGGCATGCGATCAGCAAATTGCAGCTTGCCGGGATTTGTACACGACATCTGCTCGGCCATCCATCCCCTGGCGATGGCCTCGCCCTTCTTTGCCGAAGTACGGCTGGAAGATTATGGCTTGCAGTGGATTGATCCCGACTTGCCGGTCGTACACCCGATGGCTGATGGCACGGCGGCTGTCCTTGAGCGATCGCTTCCGGCTACCACGGACCGGTTCGGCAAAGATGGCCAGCGATACGGACAGCTGATTCAGCCCTTTCTCGATCATGCCGACAAACTGTTGCCCCAACTGCTTGCGCCACCACTTTTTCCGAGCCGGCCCTTGCTTGTTGCCCGCTTTGCCCTCAAGGGGCTCCGGTCCGCTGAGCAAATCGCCCACCGCTATTTTTCAACCGATGCGGTCCGAGGAATGTTTGCCGGCATGGCCGCCCACAGCGTAAGGCCACTCGATGCAAAACTTACAGCTGCCGTTGGGATGATGTTTTGTATCACGGCGCACGCCAGCGGGTGGCCCCTGCCGCAAGGAGGCTCACAATCCATTGCGGATGCCATGCTTTGTTGTCTGGAAAGTCTGGGGGGGGAAGTCACAACGGGATGTCCCGTTAAGTCGATGGCCGATCTCCCTCCCGCCAAAGCAATCCTGTTCGACCTGACGCCTCAAGCGGTACAGCGGATTGCGGCCGATCAGCTTCCCGCTCGGTATTGCCGTAAACTCGAAGCATTTCGTCACGGTCCGGGCGTGTTTAAGATCGACTGGGCACTCTCCGGGCCGATCCCCTGGAAAAATGAGGCGGCAAGACGCGCCGGCACGGTACATGTTGGTGGTACTTTTGAAGAGATTGCAAAAGCCGAGGCAGAAGCATGCTCAGGCAGGATCCCCGAGCGGCCGTTTGTCCTCCTGGCCCAACAAAGCCTCTTCGACCCATCGCGAGCTCCTGCGGGCAAACAGACCGGCTGGGCCTATTGCCATGTGCCCAGCGGGTGCAACGAAGATATGACTGAGAAGATTGAAGCCCAGATAGAACGTTTCGCACCGGGATTTCGAGATTTAATTCTCCAGCGGCACACGATGAATCCCAATGAGCTGGAGAGCTACAATGCCAACTATCCGGGGGGCGACATTACCGGGGGGGTGCTGGAATTAGGCCAATTTTTTGCAAGGCCCACATTGCGATTTCCACCCTATACGACGCCCAACAAAAAATTGTTTATCTGTTCGGCATCCACCCCACCTGGCGGCGGCGTCCATGGGATGTGTGGATTCCACGCCGCACAGACCGCGCTGCGCAAGGTTTTGCGAGATTAGACCCAGCTTTCTGAGCAGCCGACCCTTTCTGAGTAGCCGACCTGTGACAGGAAACGCCCGACTATGTTGGTTGGCCCCGCAATCGCCGTAGCACCACACACACCAACGAAGCAACCCAAAAGGACCACGAAAGCGATGGCCATGACATAAGTGGGCACGGCGTAGTAAGTGTCATGAACGAATGCATCTGGACTGTTGGCAACGGCATTGAAGTAAGGATCGTCTGGTAGCATCTGTCGTCCATAACTATCCGACATGCTCAGCACAACATCCGGCCCATCAAGGCTGACACCTGTCACAGGGAACTGCCGCCAAATCAGAATAGCCACAGCTACCACGCCGATCACGACGAACAAAGTCGATAGTCGAAACTGCCATCGCGAATGAGATGTCATCGATCTTGGATCAACCAATAAGTGTGCGGCTATGGCTCTCGGCAGCGGACTAGGCTCATCACGGCGAAGGATGTTCCGTAGGGCTGGTGGTAGTCGTAAAGAGGAAAGTCCCACCAGCAGCCATCTTTTTCCTGCAGCCCAAGCAGTAGGTGGGCCAGATGGGCCTTGTAAAGGGCCTGCTTCTCAGCCGGTAACTCCAACATGCAGCCCGAAGCATAGTAGTAGGCGTAGTAGACAAAATAGCCCGCCACCGCGAAATAGGATTCATGAGGAATCGGCCGCTTGCGGGCGATATCAAGCCACAACTTGCGTGCGAAAATACGATCCAACCAGTCGATCAAGACCTGATCCGTTACCGCCTTATCACCATCGCGGCGGAGAGCCAAGTTGCAAACCTGGCTGCGGCCCAGACTCCCGCCGGGTCGATTGATGGAATACATCGGCTTGAACCAGTGATGCGCGCCATACAGGTAGCTGAAATCGGGTTTTCGCATGCGTTTGATCGAAACGACCGCTTTGTCGGTTACCGAATCGGGAACCTTAAAGCCTTTTGCGCGTGCCCGCTGCAGTTCAATCACACAGGTGGCGGCACTAAAACTGGTCACCACACTGGAGGGCCGCTTGGCGCCCACTGTAAAATCATAATATCCCCATCCCCCATTGATCGATTCATAACGCGTGAGCAGTTCAATCTGGTCACGCACGTATTGCGCGAGTTTCTCTGCCTTGGCTGGGTCATCTCCAGCGCGATCCTGCAGAAGCATCAGGGTTTGCAGGCTGTACGCGTGCGCCCAGATATTGTAGAGGGCCGTCGCATTGGCCCGACGGACTTTGGGCAACTGTTCGAGAATCCACTTTTCGCCCCGATCGATTGCCTGTTGGACTTTGTCGCGCTGGTCGCCAGACTGGATCATGGCGGTCACGGCCATACAGGTCACCGCAGCGCGAAATCCATGATGTGCACCAGGGACTGGCGCATAGATATCGAGCGCTTTTGTCCGCCGCGGACCGCCCCAGGAACCATTTTTGTTTTGGGTGGCACAGAGATGGTCGACACCGCGGCGAATACTCTCCTCTATTTGGTCGCGACTCGGTGGCGCGATTGGAGCCGGTCGTGGGATCTCGATATCTTTTGGCGGGCGGTAGGAGTCAATTGGCGCAAGCGCACCGCTGCCATCCGGTGTAGCAGCCTCCGCCAGATCAGCAGCAATGAAACCGAGAGCCGGCAGTAAAACTGCCAGCAACAGGAACCATCGCTGCGGAGACCGATCAGTCAGGATTTTTCGCGAGAATCTCATCACCCGGCTTGAGTCCTTTGAGAATTTCTACGCGGTCTCCCACGTGACGACCAGTCCGTACCTGCTGCTGTTCCTTCTCGCCTTCTTTATCGACCAGATAGACAAATGCTTCATCCTCATCTCCATCATTACCCACTGCTTTGGTCGGAACCAGGATGGCGTTCGGATGTTTATAAACCTCAATCACAGCTTTACATGCCATGCCAGCAACAATGCCACCTGCAAATCGATCCAACTCCACATCAATCTCAGCATCGAATTTTCCAGACGAAACCGGAATCGATGAGATCTGTTTCAGCGCACCAGTTACTTTGTCGTGGGGCCGTGCAGAAGGCGTGAGAACAACATCGTCTCCCACGTTGAGGTCGCTGAGCTGTTTCTCTTCAATCGTTGCGCGGACAACTAGATCCTCATTCCGAACGATGGTCATCACAACGGCCCCTGGCGACACCGACGAACCGGAAACAAGTGCTTTTTCTTTAGCGGTGGCATCGGGCCACTGTCCGCGAACAGCCTGCCCGTAATACACCGTACCAGCCTGTGGCGCGTGCAATGTCATCAATTTGCGGTCGCTTTCCATATGTGCAAGCTTTCGCTCCATCTTTTCCAGATCGACCTTCTGTTTTGCCAGAGCCAATTCGCGTTCCTTAATCGAGGCCGGGAGCACAAATTCAGCTTTCTCCAAAGCGAGTGCCGCTTGTTGTTCTCGGTGGCGAAAATCTTCCGCCTGTCGCGGCAGCACCACATTAAGAAATCGATCCTGAGCTGCAATCGCTTTTTTCAAACGATACTTTGCCGCATCGACTCCATGCTGGGCCCGTGTGAGAATGATCTCTTCGGTCTCCTCTGTCAAATCATCTGCCTTATACATTCGCTCCAACTGTTCGAGTTCTTCTTTTTGATACATGAGACCATTACGGGTCGATTTGAGTTGCTGCTCGATATCTTTGATCGATTCTTCCCGCTCAATCTCAACAAACCGACGCATGTTTTCTTCAGCCTCATCCGCAACTCTTCTTGCAGACTCCAACTCCTGCGGGACACTTTTGCGAAGCGACTCCAGCGAAGACTCCGCTTGCTCAAAAGCGAGCTGTGCACTGGAAACCTGCAACTCCAGATCCTCAATGGCCACATCAATCTTTTTTGTGTCGAGATTGAGGACCGCATCGCCCTCTTTTACCTGATCGCCATGGCCCGCTGCCGATTCCACCGAGAGCCCGCTCCAGACCTCGGGACGGATGGAAATCTCGCTCGTCTCAACAGCCTCAAAAACTCCCTTGAGCGTTACCTTCACACTGAGAGGTTCTGCCTCGACCGTAACGGTCTTCGGGGAGTTGGATTCTTTCTTCTCATCTTCCGCGATTGCAAAACCTGAAGAAAAGAACAGCAATGTGCAGACAATCAAAGTCGCAGGGAGTGTATTCATTATTGTTTACTCAACATCAAAAGGCGCGTAGCTAAAACTGTTTTTACCGGGGGTCCATTGTAGATTCCCAGCGGTTCGCTGTGCAGGTCTCGAAAGTCTCTTTTTTACCCTCTGTGGCTTAGCCGACGAGCCAATCGGCGGCCGCATGCGGCTGATCGATCGGTTTGCCCGCAAAAATGTCAGGGCGACCGGGCTCCTCGGCTGCTTCATAACAGCACCTTACCAGCGGCGGGCCGCAGATTCCCTCACCGGCAATCCACAGTTTGTGCGGGACTCGCAATGCCAATAAAAAGGGAACGTCACCATAGCGGACCGCACCGGGCAACATCATTGGGTCGTGGATGTCGGTGATCTCTGCAAAGCGAAAACCGTCCGTCCCGACAGCGAGCCTGTCAACGGAATCTTTTTGCGATGCATTTCCCAAAACCGCCGCGGCCGCCGCGGCGATTGGGCCCACTTGGCGACCGATGCCTACTAGATTTACGCGGCTACCGGGACAAGCAGCAATCAACGAGAGCAGATCGTGAACCCGCTGGATGAACAGGGGGTTGTTGTAGCCGATCGTGTAGCCGAGCGAGTAGCGAACGTGTGGCACCTGGCGTGCCTTGGTGAGCGGACCGCCCTGAAAAAAATCGCCCTGGTAGAGAAGATCGGCAGTCATGACTGGCATGCCAGCGGAAAGCAGGTGCGCCAGTGCCGGTACCGGAACTCCAGAACGATCTTCCAGGGCCGACTTGCCCGCATCGTGGATCCAGATGGTGATCTGTTCGGATCTCTTTGCAGAAGATGTAGGCGTGTAAAGGATCGCGGGAATTTCCTCGCCCATTTCGGCGTAGCGGACCAAAAGTTTTTGGCGGAGATAATTTTTGTGTTTGGTTTTCTCGAGCAGCTTCTGTTCAATGGCACTTGCTTCCGGTGGCTTGCGACCGACCATCACCTCAAGCGCCCCGCCAACAACATCTCGATATTTGGCCAACGACTGCGGATCGCTGGGCGTCAGTGCATCAACCTGCTTTTGGCGGGCAGTATTAAACGCTTCAAGGGCGCGGACTTCCGCTTCGGCACCACAGGGCGGCTTGGGATGTCCCTTTCCCCAAGCGGTCATTTCTTCGCGGCTGAGTGGCTTGTACTCCTTCTCAATGATCTGCGGCAGACCGAGATGAAAATGCTCGTCAAAAAAGGCATACATCATCGCCCGGCTGAGTGCATTGTAGTTGTGTTCGAAATCAAAATGTTTTCCGCGAACGTTCTCGACCGCACCGAGAAGCGCGTAGAGCTTCTTCAGCTCCGGCAGTCCATCCGTCTCCAGATCCTTCGTCCAGTCGTTGGCCGCAGCCAGCCCCAATGGCCGGGGCGCCGTTAGCGCGGTAAATTCGATATTCCCGGTGCCGATCCGCAAGTAACAGGCATTTTCACAAGGGCAGCCCCCCTGCATCGATGTCGATGCCATCACGGCCGGAAACGCCGCCGCGATCCGATCGTCGATTGCGGTGAGTAGGAAGGTCTGGGTTCCGCCTCCGCTCGCGCCGGTGATCCCAATGCGGCTTGGATCGACTTCGGCAAGACCACTCAACCAATCGAGGGCCTTGAGTGAATTGAAGGTCTGCAATCCTAGCGGACTGATCAGCCGCAGCTCCGCCTGTGCGCTAAAGAGGCCCCAGTGATCGGGCAACTCCATCTGGGGCCTCCGCCGGGTCCCGTGTGCAATCATTTCGATCGGCGCACTATCGGCATAGCCCAACATGTCATAGTGGAAAACAATACAGCCCATGCGGGCCAGCGTGACGCATCGGCTTTGTAGCGGATGGCGACCGCTGGGGCGATTCTTTTCCGATCCCCATTTGAGTTCTTTGGCAAACTGCTCTTCGCTGTGGGTATGAAAGCGTCCCTGCTGCCAGTGTCCATGCGGACAAAGGATCCCCGGAATTTTTCCCTCGATCTTCGAGGGCTTGTACAGGCTGCCGGTCACCCAGAGTCCCGGGCTACTTTGAAAGTAGACCCGCGACACGCTGTATCCGTCCCGTTCGACTTCGCCCCAGACTACTGCATCGACGTGTGTCTCGGGCGGTTTGGGCCAAAGCCCTGCGGCCAATAGCACCCGACGCCGCAGCGCCGCGGCCCGCTCTTTCCACTCCTCAAGAGATTCTGGAGCATCGAAGGGGAAAGAGCCGGTCAAATTTTTGAGTGGACCTAATCGCCGGTCCTCAGGAAGCGGTCCCGCGGTAGGGGGCTCATCCGCAAACACCAGCCCACCTGCCGGTGGCAAGGCAGCGGTCGCCAGAGAGCCGGCCAGCAAAGTCAGAGCGCTGCGGCGATCGATGGTCGAGTGTGTTGGCATGCAATTCTTTCTCTTTATTTATTTTGGTTTTGCGACTTTTGCGGTCTTGGGCATCAAACCGACCGATGTCTCCATCCAGGTGCCGCAACTACAACCGCCCCCCGCCTCCGGAGCCAGCAACATGCCGCCCGCTGGAATTGCACTGAGCCAGCAACCGGGTCGCAACCGGGCCCACTGTGAGGGGATCCCGTAACGATGGTCCCAGAGCGTAATATTTCCCGCGCGATATATAAGAAAATTACCCGCGCAGGCATATGTTCCACAGCCTCCACTCGGCATGACACTCGCCCGTGTCTCGCCGGTGGCCAGATCATAAACGCGGGGCCGCACAAAGAGGTTGCCGTTGATCATGGCGGGTCGTGACATCGCCTTGCCGTGATCATGACTTCCGCCAGGCCAGCTGAAGCGATCCTCCCAGGCCAGCTTCCCATCGTCCGCATCGAAAACAGAAACGTGGTACATCCCTTCACCGGAAGCGACGATTACCAGCTTCTCGCGCTGATGCGCCAGATAAAATACCGACAAGCCGTCGTCGGTATCGATCGGCTCCTGCCAGACCGGCGTGCCGGTCTTTGCATCGAGTGCTACCAGAAACTGATCCTCCCAAAGCCCGGTGCTACCGACCCGGCGGTCTGCTTCGGTTTTCAAATTCGGATTACGGGATTCGATAAAATAGACGCGCGATCCAGAGGCGGTAATCGTTGAATTAATAATCAAACCATTCTGGTATTGCCACTTTTGTTTGCCTGTTTGTTTGTCGATCGCGAAGAGTCGGTCGCTGCAGACCTTAAAAGTTCCCGAACCGGTCGGCTGATCGTACCAGGCCGCATGCCCACGAAACTCGCGATAGGCGGCCCCCTCACGAGTTGCGCTGCCGAGCAGAAGATCCCCCTGGCTAGCAATATAACTCCACTCCTCGGGTCGCGCTTGCGGATCCTCTTGCCGGAGCGCGTACTGCCCGATGAGATTGCCGCTTCGGGCATCAAAACGCAAGCATCGATCCTTGACGGCCACAAAGACCGAATCTCGATCCGCACACCAGTTGCTCGAATCGCGGGGAATATTGAACCGGCCCAAATCGGGTATTTCCGCCGACCAGAGAATCGTGCCATTGTAGCCGTCGATTGCCACAATCCGCTCAAGTCCCTGCGCAAAGAGCCGCCCGGAAGTGGACAAAGGCCCCGGCTTACTACCATTCCGATCTGGCTGGTAACGGGGCCCGGGACGGCCCACCCATTGCGTTTCTAGTTCATTCGCGACCGAGGTGTAGGCCAGCACCTCACCGCCAAACGCCGAATTGTCTGCGCGTCCGTACTGGTGCGACCACTCCCCCGCGCCGGCCAGGGGCGGTTTCCGGAAATGGACCCAGTTGCCCTCATCGTCGGAACGGATATCGGCCTTCACGCCATTCTGTGCAAAATGAGTTTGAAGAACATTGGCCGTCTGTTGCTGCGCGTTGTCCGCGATCGGCCCGATGAACCCTTCGCCTTCGATCGGCCGAAGCAGCCGAAATGCCTCAGACGCCTGCGCAGCAATGTTTTCCTCAAGTGGCGCTTGCGAGAGAACCAGGTTGGCAAAGTGGCTCGGTAAGGGCAATGTTGCCAGCGAATCGACCGGCAGTAGCGAAACCCGCGTGCCATAGATTCCCTCTCGTTGCAATTCCGCGCGGGCTGCAGCTATTTTTTCCTCATCAGTCTCGGCGACGAGAACGGTCAGACCGCTCTGCCGGACAAGTTCTGCAGCCAGCGGCCCGGCGCCCAATACCACACAGATGCCGCGGTCTATTTCCGATTTGGACAAAATGTTTTGTACGACCTGTTTGGTCTGTAAATCACCGCCGGCATTTTCCGGAGTCGCTGTTGTTGCCACTGCAGCAGGGCTGTAATTGAAAAAGGTATCGCAGGCAAACGAACTCTGTCGCTTTCGATCGCCATCGCCCGGTTCTGAAATGGTGTAGTGATGAATGCGTTTGTGTTCCAGGTTTTCCAGATGGGCGCTATGTTCTTTTTTGGGTTTGGCGTCCACAACCTGCCGACTGCCCTCAGTGAGCGTGTATTCAAGCTGCGTCGGAACAGCGGCAACGGTCCCCCATCGGACAACCGCAGAGTCTGGCCCCTCAAACTGCAGTACCGGTCCCCAGGAAAAGGCGACTCCGTCGGGCGCAGTCGCAGTTGGAAGATTGTTTTTCCGTTTGGGCCGGGTGGGCGTTTGTTTCCCTTTTTCTCCGGAACGAAAACAGTAAATGCCCCCCTCGTCGGTACTGACAAACAGTGCCGCATCGGCCACCGCCAACCCGAAAGCGCGTCCTTTGATAGGTGCTTGCCAGAGTTTTTTGCCATCGACTGCCGAGAGTGCCACCACCCCATCGACCGTGCCGGCATAGATGGTATCACCGGCGAGGATCATTGAAACAAACGAAGGTCCGGTTTTGCGCCATTGGATCTTCTTGGTCTTACGATCGAATGCGGTAATTGTTGGCATCCCCAGCGCAGACCGTTGGACTTCGGCACTGATGAGTGGTTTTTTGTCGGGAGAGATCGCCACATTGAGCTTTTCCTTCTGCTCCGGGTTAATGGCATTTTTGGTCGGAGTACTCAAAAGGTAGGCATGGGTTCCTTCCACAATCAGCGATTGTCCCATGGGAAACGTTGCCAGCCGCTCACCGGTTTTTACATTGCTGGCCGTGAAATTTCCATCGCGATTACCGGGCCCATGATAGAGTTGATTGTCGGGCGTGAGCAGGGCAAAACAGCCGCTGCCGTGATAATCGACTTTCCCCTTTTTGCTTCCGTCCTTACGACTGAGAAGCAGTGGTGCGATACGGCCTTGAGGGATAATCAGGCGGTCTTTCGATGCGAGTATGGCCCCTTCAAAAGAATTGCTATCGCTCACCTCTTTGACGAATCTCCCCTCTCCTTCGACTTTTCCCGTCTCTGCATCGACCGCACAGAGGTAGGAGCGTTTCCACGGTAACATCGAGGCGCAAAAGTACGCGGTCCCATCTTCGACGGTTACTCCGGTCCGTACGGGCCAAAATGAAATCAGACGCCCGTTGTTGATCACCTGCCGATCGTTCGGACGGGCGTTAAATTCCCAAAGAAGTTTTCCGGAGGCCGCATCCAGACAGTAGGCGGCACCATCATCCGATCCGAAGTAGACCTTGCCATCGGAGAGCGTGGGAGCAATTCGGATAGGCCCACCCGCAGTGAATCGCCAACGCTCTTTGCCAGTGCGGGCATCAAGACAGCGCACCGCATCATCGGCAGAAGACCCGAAATAGACCGCATCGCCAACGACCGCTACGTGAAAGGCCGCATCGTAGTTACGCATTGAATTGAGTCGGGGGATGTCGTTATAGGCATCCCACTTGGCTGGCCCCGCCCAGGCGGTCTGTGGCGGTTGGGCCGATTGCCATACCCAGTCGAGCGAGAGGTTGGCCGCATCGAGTGATTCGTCTGTCTCGCCACTGCGGTAATGATCATGTCGGTACGTAGGCCAGTCCAGGGCTCCAGCGATTGTTGCCGGTGCGGCAACAATCAAAAACAGAATGATGAGAGACGCAACGTTCTCGAAATTCGACTTATGCTTTTTTGGAATAACAGTCATCGCAATCGTGTTCATCATAGTGTACTCGCCTCAGGATTGTCTCAACGATCATGAATGGGTGGGTCGCTGATGGAGCAAAAGTGCCCGTCTTCAAAACGGATCATATGATCGGCATGATCCAGGGCATCACGGCCGTGCGTTACGAGAAGGACACTCCCTCCCCGATCTCGATAATCGGTGAGAATCCGATACACCTCAGTAGCCGACTGCTCATCCAAATTCCCGGTCGGCTCATCGGCCAGAAGGACCGGTGGTTTGAGCAATGTTGCCCGGGCAATGGCAGCCCGCTGACTCTCGCCCGCGCTCAGTTGGGCCGGCTTGTGATTTGTGCGATTTGTCAGACCGAGTCGATCGATCAGCGAGATGGCTGCCTCGCGCGCAGCGGGCTGCTCGTGGGCGGGCAATCGGCCCGCCGGGAGCAGTATGTTATCAAGGACGCTCAGATAGGGAATCAGATGGAATAATTGAAAGACAAACCCCAACTGTGTTGCCCGGAAGGAAGCGCGAGCGGTGTTTGAGAGTGCGTACAAATCCTCTCCCAGCACCGATACCTTTCCCTGATCGGGCCGCAACATCCCACCGAGGGTCATCAAAAGGGTCGTCTTGCCACAACCGCTCGGGCCACAAATGCAGACCAACTTGCCTGCAGGGATCTGGAGGTCCAAGTCTTCCAGCACACGCACGCGGCCGCTGCGGGTTTTGAAGGTTCGTGTTACGTGCTCGAGTGCAATCACCCAATTCGGTCCTGTCGCAGGGTTATGGCGGGATCGTGACGTACGGCCACCGCCGCAGGGACAAAACTGGCAAACATCGCCAGCAGCGGTGCTGCCAGGAGTGCAAAGCCAAAAAGTGACCAATCGGCCCGGATCGCCCTGGCGGTTACGGGAAACATTTCCGGTCCGTATGCAAGGGCCAAAAAGTAACCGATTGCGCAACCGAAGATGGCCGCAAGAACGCCAACCAAAGCGGCACGACCAAGCACCAGAAATCCGATGATGCCCGATCCATAACCGATCGCTCGCATCAGGCCAATTTCATTGATACGATCCCGAACATTGATTGCTGCAAGAATTCCGAGCCAGACGGCACTGGCAATCAAAAGTACAACAATCACAAAGGGCGAATAGGAATCCATCATTCGCCGTTGCTTGACGCGGGCATCGGCAATTTCCTTCATCAGATAGACCCGGGTATCGGGGAGAATCTTTGCCAACTCTGTCCGGAGTGTTGCCAGTGAACGATCTTCCGGGGTATCACACTGAACGCAACTGATGGCTTTAATTTCACTGATCTGGCCGGGACGCTCTAGCACGCTCTGGGCATCACCGAGATCGGTGAGGATCGTAATGTCATCGACGGTACCCATCTCTGGGGCGATGCGCTCAACGTTCCAGTTGCGTCCAAACAAAACAATTTCCTCCCCCTTCTTCGCTCCCAGCAGTCGTCCCACTTCGCTACCGAGATGCACGTGGCCCGGTTCAACGACCACACCCATCTTGGATTTACTCGGCCGCTGTTGCGGATGCCTGGCTGTCGCAGTGCCGGTGAGTCGCACCTTGCGTCCACGCAGCGATAACTCTGCAGTGAGTGTGGGAATTAAATGGTTGTAGGAGATTTTTCCCGCAGAGACCATTTTCTCTACAGCATCCTCGCCCATTGTTTTTTGGGAATATCCACTTTGATGGTAATCGTAAATATCGACGCTAACGGGAATGATAAAAATGTTCGAACCAATATCACGAGCGTTACGACGCGTCTCTTTTTCCGCCGCTGACTGGGTCATCCAGATTGCCACGCAGAGTGCGACCGCGATGGTCGCTGCCATCAAGGAGAGAAAAAAACCGACCCGGCGGTGGACGACCTCCTTTAAAATGAGCGCGCAGCTAAGCTTCACCACTACACCTCCCGCTTACGCAACAAAATAAGGCAACCGACTGCCAACACCAAAGCGGCACAACCGGCGAGCAGCATCCATGCCCAGCGACCTGCTGGCAGGTTTGCCTGCGTGCCAACGTCATCTTTTACAGTTGTTGCAGGAGTTGACGATGTCGCAAGGGCCACAGAGATTTCTTCTGTTTCCAATTGCGGCAGATCGGTTTTCCCGCGTGCCTGGTCAGCAGACTCTTCTAAAACGGCTTTTTGCGTAGAAGGCTCCTCCGCAGGCAGTTCATCGTCGAGCTCTATTTCCTGGTAGCTCAAGGCGGGAAAAATTTCATCCAGCTGCTCTATTTGTCCGCGGTCGGTCGGTTCAGCGCCGGGTCCCCGGGTGACGATCCGATCGATCTCTGCCTTTACCAGGGGGTTGCCTGGATCAAAATTCAGTTTGCCCGTAGCGAGAGCCTCATCCTGAGCAGACCACTTGTGGGGAATCATCTGCCCCTGCATCCAACGGCGATCGAGCCCGCACTCACAGTCCTGCCCAACGACAGCAAGGCTGTTGATGAATGTACGACGGGGGTCTTCTGGAAAGCGGAGGGCGGGTCCAAGTTTGCGGCCACGCCCAAAGAGCAGTGCAATTTGGCTCGGCCGATTTGAACCGGTATCGATGCCCAGGGACCAGAGCAATACCTTCTCGCGGTCGATGTCTTTCTGCGAAAGATGCATTAGGTGAGGCGGATGCTTGATCAGTTTGGGCATAAATTCCAATGCTTGTTCCACTTGCGGAATCGTCTCCTCTGCCATCTTGAGTGTCGTCAGATTGTCCTGCTCATCGCTGCCATCGATCACAAGAATGATGCTATGGACATCACACACTTTGGAAAACACTTCCCGGCGGGCGGGCGAATCCACAATCATCTCAAACAACTGTGCAAGATCGTCTGGTGTGCTATTTTCAGAAATTTGCCAGTCCAACTCAAGCACCCCGCCATCGGGTCCTACGAGTACAAGTGCCGGAAATGCGGTCACATCTTTGGCGTGTTCTGCGGCCGGATGATCTGGAACCTCGTCGAGATCGACATGCTGGGCAACTACATTTGCATCGGCAAAGACTTTGGTGGCAACCTCCTCAAAGGAGGTGGACAGTGCGCTGCTCTTTGCCCCTTTGCTAAACAAAAATAACTGATACGGGCGATCACCGAGATCGACAAAAGCGACATCACGGACAGTATATCTACAGGCAGTCGTCGCACTCGTAAATACAAGAGCAACAAAGCAACAGAAGAACAAAATAAGCGGTTTGCGCAACATCGCGACTAAAACAATCTCAAGAGAGGATCTGTTTGATAACGCGACCTTGGTCCTCGATTCCCGTGAGCCTCTGGTCGAGGCCCTGGAAAGGGTAAGTCAACCGCTTATCGTCAATTCCCAATTGATGAAGGATGGTAGCATTCACATCATGGATGTGGATCGGATCTTGAACAATGTTGTAACAAAAATCATCGGTCTCTCCGAGCACAGAGCCGCCACGAATTCCACCGCCACAGAGCCACATCGTATAGCAGCGACCGTGATGATCCCGACCATAGGTTTCCCCGGTCAGTTTGCCCTGACAATAGACAGTTCGACCAAATTCGCCTCCCCATACAATCAGCGTATCATCCAACATGCCTCGTTGCCGAAGGTCCTTGATAAGCCCTGCGGTCGCTTGGTCCGTATCCTTGCATTGGCTGCGAATGCCCGTCGGTAAACCACTATGCTGATCCCAGCCCCGGTGATAGAGCTGAATAAAGCGGACACCGCGCTCTGCGAGACGACGGGCCAGCAGACAATTTGCAGCATAGGTTCCAGGCTTTCTCGAGGCCTCGCCATACAGGTTGAAGGTATCCTCTGTTTCATCCGCTAAATCGACCAAGGCCGGTACTGAAGTCTGCATGCGAAATGCCATTTCATACTGGGCGATTCTCGCTGCGGTCTCCGGATCACCATGCGCGGTTGCCTTGGCTTGATTTAGTCTCGCCAGACTATCAAGCATTCGACGGCGACTTGCCCGGTCGAGGCCTGGCGGGTCGGAGAGGTACAGCACTGGATCACGTCCGTTGCGAAACTGCACTCCCTGATGTTCGGAGGGAAGAACACCTGCACCCCAAAGCCGCGCAAAGATCGGCTGGCTCACGCGCAAGCCGGAACCTTGCGAAATCATTACCACATACGCTGGCAAGTCCTTGCTTTCACTACCAATCCCATAACTGAGCCATGCTCCCATGCTAGGCCTGCCCAATTGCTGGGATCCGGTGTTCATCAGGGTCACACCCGGGTCATGATTGACCGCTTCGGTATGGAGCGATTTGATAAAACTGATTTCATCCACAATGCTTGCCGTGTGAGGCAAAAGCTCACTCAACCAGACGCCACTTTGTCCCTGCCTGGAAAATTTGAAAGCG
>JABABY010000259.1 GCA_014237955.1 Planctomycetota bacterium | reverse complement strand
CGACATCTCACGAACTTTCGGCGCCAATGAGGCGGGCTATCACGATCATCCGTCAGGCAATAGGAAACTTGCAGGAGCAAGACGGTCATGTTATTTGTGGGTCTCTTTCCCCGCTCGCCTGCGCGGAATGGCTGCTGGCAGCGTATTGGATCGATGAATTTGATCCAGAAGTCGTCGAGCAGATAGCCGATCAATTGATTGCCCTTCAAAACGCCTCAGGGGGATGGTCCATTGCAGTCGGGGGTGCGGACCACATTTCAACGAGTATTTTAAGCTATCTGGCACTCAAACTCGCCGGAACTTTTGCAAATGATGAAACGATGACGGCCGCCCGCCGATACCTCAAAGCGTCTGGTGGCATTCAATATGCCGATGCCCGCGCCTGTCGTTATCTGGCTCTTTACGGTCAGATTCCTTTTGAAACTTGTACCCATGATGAAAGCCAGTATTTTTCGCAAGTGGAAAATCAAGCCTGGAAAACAATTTGCCAATTGAAGGCTGTCAGACAACTCGCTCCGCACTTTGGCATTGGTGAATTGTTGCTTTCTCCGCTGGAGGCCTGTCCACCACGTCGTTGGATTGAGACAGCGTTCCGCACGACGCAACGATTGCTCGTCCGATGTATTTCGCGATCGAATTGGGACTGTCCTTTAGACAAAACATCAGAGATGTGGAAATGGCGAGACATTCTCTGGAATGCCATGCAAGAAAAATCCGACAGGCCTTCTTTGGAGAAATATGAGAAAACTGAGTCACTCCATGGGTTGCTTAAATTGGTTCGAAATCAACCGGAGCGGGCGGCCCAAATACTTAGCTCATGCCAGCCCCGGAAAACGGCACTTGCGCTTGAGGCGATTGTTGGAGCGGGCATTTCTAGCCAAGCCAATCGAGTGCAATGTGCTGCGAAAGCGATTTGTACTGGACCGGTTGAGGCCTCTCATTATGATGCTGCAATCATGCTTCGTTCACTGTGCCGTTTTAGTAGTGCCGAGCAGTCGTCAGGTGAAGGGGTTCCGCCCGAGTTGCTCCTGTTGCTGCCAGGGAAAGATACTCAAGTGGATCAGTGGGATGTGGCAGAGTTTAAAGATCGGCTCGAAGATTGTAGAACAAAGTTGCGAAACCAGCTGACAGGTTCTCAACTTCGTGATGGAAGTTGGCAGCGTTGCCCGTATGCCACGGCATACGCACTAGGGGCTCTCGCTGCCGACGGACACAGACTGGGAAGTAAGCAGATTGATCAGGCTATTCGTTTTCTGCGCCGCGTGCAAAAGAGCGATGGATCCTGGCTACCGAGTTCCCAATATTCCGGATCGTCGGATGCTTTTGATTGTGAAGTAGGTGCCATTGCCACTACAGCCGAAGTGCTTTTGGGGTGCGGTGCGGTCAGTCTATCGGGTGCTGATCCTGCGATGATGCTCGCCGCCGGTTGGCTACTGGCCCACCAACAGCCCGGTGGTGGCTGGGGAGAACGTGGTGTGACCACGCAAGGCTATCTGGCCGGTGAAGGACCTAGTTCTATTTTCAATACTGCAGCGGCAGTACTTGCCCTTTCTATGGCCGGTTATGGCCACACATCAGCGGTCGGGTTGGGCATTGATTTTCTGTTGGAGAGCGAATTTTTTAACGCCGCAGTTGATTCTATGACAGAAAGCGATTGTTCCGTTTCACTTGAAAGCCTCTGTATGATGCTCCGCGCACTATGCGAGTGGACAAAAACCAAAGATAATCATAGTCGGAGTAGAATAGCGGGCTTCGACGCTGCACCGACGCCCACTCTTGTCCGTTGGTAGCGAAAGCAGTGCCCACCGTGGACGTGATGTGATTGGTACCCGACAAGTTCTCTACCGGTGAATCACGGGTCTCTGGCGAGGTTAACAGATGGTCTGGCGGCAGTTCGTGTACAATTGGTTGCGACGAGAGACTGGCAGGCATGTTGCTGATGCCG
>JABABY010000258.1 GCA_014237955.1 Planctomycetota bacterium | reverse complement strand
TGCTTGCAGCACGGGCTGGCATTGAGCTGAAGTCCTTTCCCGGCGCACGATCCTCAGTAGCGGGCAAAAAGAGTCTCTACGAAGTTGCAGCATGGGCAGAAGATGCATTCCATCGCTGCCTCACCACCGACCCTGCTGGTGAGCCCGCCCGTCAATATTTGCAGCAGCGAGGAATCACCCAAGAAAGCATTGAGCAATACCACCTCGGTTTTGCACCCAATGAATGGGACTGGCTGTTACGGCGCGCCAATGCGGCCGGGATGTCGATTAGCAACCTGATCAAAATAGGCCTTCTTGCCACATCCAGCCGAACCGGCAGGCAATATGATCGCTTCAAGGGCCGTGTGTTGTTTTCGATTCGCGACACACAACACCGACCCATCGCCATGGGGGGACGCATTCTCCCCGAATATGAAGATGAGAAGTCTGCCAAGTATATCAATTCGCCCGAGACCCCACTCTTCTCAAAAAGTAATCAACTCTACGGACTCGACATGGCCCGAGATGCCATCACACAACAAGATGGCAAGCACCATGCGATTGTGATGGAAGGCTATACCGACTGCGTGATTGCCAACCAATTCGGTTTTCACGAATCCTTGGCGGTACTCGGCACCGCTCTCGGCGAGCGACATGTCCGCCTTTTAAGTCGCTACGCGGACCAAATTACCCTCGTCCTTGATGGAGACGCAGCCGGCCAACGCCGTGCAAATGAAATACTCAACCTGTTTATCGCCGGACAACTTGACCTTCGAGTACTCACGCTCCCAGATGGGCTCGACCCATGCGACTTCCTGCTTGAGCGTGGCGCTGATGCGTTTCGCGAGCAGCTTGCATCGGCTCGCGATGCTCTAGACCACAAATTATTCGTTGCCACCGATGGCGTTGCAATCGATAGCGGTTCCCACGAGGCTAATCGTGCCCTTGAAGAGATTCTCAGCACGGTGGCCCAGGCACCCCAATTGCAGTCCGGTGGACATATTCAAACAAAACTGCGTGAAGATCAGTTCCTGGCCCGCTTGGCCAGCAAATTCCGAGTTCCGGAAGAAACGGTACGGGAGCGCGTCGTCGCCCTCCGTAAAACCGCCCGGCGCTCATCACGCGTGCAGGACACCATCGCCTCCCGCGACCCACTGCAGATCCATGAACCGTGGGAGCGGGAACTTATTGAAATTATCCTTCAGGAACCGGAATCGATTTCCAGAGTTGTTGAATCGATTGTGCCAGAGCAACTGAAAGACCCCGTATGCCAGCGGATTTTCGCCTGCTGTCGGGAACTATCGCTTGCAGGCGGAACCCCAGATTTTGATCGACTTGTTCTGGAATTTGATGACCCGGCTATGAAAAACCTTCTCGTCGAACTTGACGAGCGAGGTCGAGCTCGCGGAGGCAGCGATCTCGCAGCACAGTTACCCGACCTGCTTTTGAGCTTCCAGCGAAGAAATGAAAAGCGGAACCACCAGCAGACGACGGCAGCACTTAAGGAGAAAAAGTTCGCTGAGGATCAGGAGGTAACCATCCTTCAGGACCTTATCGATCAACAACGTGCCCGGCAACGGGACAGTTAGTGGCTGAATATTTCGGAGCTCACGGACGGGAACCGATATTCAGTCGAGAAATAACTCTTATCGCGCAGGAAGCGCGGGAGGAGAAAGACCGTGGACCCGCAGAACCCGACCCTTGCAGATCTGATTACTAAAGGAAAAACCCAGGGATACCTGACGTACGACGACGTCATTTCATTGCTTCCGGATGAAGAGATTGGCTCCGAACCGGTTGACGATCTTTTGGTGTCTCTTGAAAACCATCGCATCGACCTCTATATCAAACCTCCAAAGTCTTCATTGGACACGGCATCGACTGAAAAGATTGCTTCCGAGGAAGACGAAGAAGAGATGCCAACGCTCGAATTAGCGCCGATCGAGGCTGCTCGCGGCAGCCAAGATCCGATCCGCATGTATCTAACGCAAATGGCCGAGATCCCCCTTCT
>JABABY010000257.1 GCA_014237955.1 Planctomycetota bacterium | reverse complement strand
GGGCGAAGCGGTTTTACGCTCATCGAACTACTCGTCGTGATAGCAATTATTGGAGTTCTCGTCGGCCTTCTGTTGCCTGCTGTTCAGCAAGCTCGAGAAGCCGCTCGTCGATCGGCGTGCACCAACAAACTAAAGCAGATGGGACTCGCTGCGTTGAACTATGAAAGTACAAACAAAAAACTCCCAGCCGCATTTAGAACGCAGGAGACGTATGCGATACAAGGGAACGACACTAGTACTGGGCAAAATGGTAACACCCGTTGGAGTTTTGTCCTTAATATTCTTCCATATTTAGAGCAGCTGCCGCTCCACCAAAATATGATTTCGAAAATTACTTCGACCGCAGGTTACAGGCCATGGAGTGGTACTAACGGTCAAAAATCAAATGGGGCAGATACTGTAAATACAGAACTCACAGAACTGCTGTGCCCTTCAGATCCGAACGGTGGTCGATTCAGTGGGGGAGGGGAAACTAAGGGCCGGACGAATTACCGTATCAATCGCGGGGATATCCGAATGGATAATGGAGGGAATAACACCAAGTTCCCGAGAGCGCCGGGCTACGCCGGATGGACCGGCTGGAATGCATCAAGAAAAGAGCAAAAAGTCCAATTCAAAAACATCACTGACGGCACATCCAACTCAATCATGTTTGGTGAAGCTCGTATCGGCGACCTAAGCGGAGATTCAAGAGCTGGCGGATGGGGTGTCGCCTCTATGGGAAATGTAAATGCAGCGCAAGCAACCTGTGACGCGCTTATCGGCGCTGGTGGGCAATATACTACCCCCAATACGGGCTCTCCAAATCAACAACCGGGATGTCGATGGGCTGACGGTGAGGAAGGTTATACTCAGTTTTTCACCTTTGCATCACCGAACAGCCCTCGCTGTGCGGTGAACGGGGAAGGCTGGCAGTGCAATCCGGCGAGTAGTTACCATCCGGGTGGTGCAGTGATGACTCACATTGATGGATCTGTAGCGTTCTACAACGACAACATCGATGACGGTGATCGAACGCAAGGTCAAACAAAAGGAACGGATCCGCAAACCGGCTGGCATCAAAACACTGGCTACAGCGGCGCGAGCCAACGAGGTATTATAGGAGCCCTTGGTTCGATGAACGGTGGTGAGGTGGCTTCCACACCGTAATTCAATGCCGATTATCCAAGGTTCTGTGGGGCATCTTTGGTCTGCGAAGATGCCCCACGGGGCGACGGATGACGTCGCTGTCTCCTCAGCCAATTAGGTTCTGTCGATATCCGAACATTGCTACCTGTTTACTTGCAAGGACTACTATGCGAATTCTTTCTCGTCATCACATGCACTTCTGCCTTCCACTTTTGTCTGCACTCGCCCTCTTTTCTGTTGGATGCGGACAGTCTGGCCCCGCGGTCGAGTACGTGGAAGGTGTTGTGACACTTGACGGTTCTCCACTTGAGGGTGCCACTGTTTCCTTTTCACCCAAAGGAACTGATGGGATTGGTGCGGCAGGACTTACTCAACCCAATGGCTCCTTCACCTTGAATCCACGAGGCGCAAAACCCGGAAGTGGCACAGCGGCTGGCGACTATAGTGTCATGATTAGTAAAGTTGAGATGCCGGCGTTGGTCGAAATCAGCACAGATGATCCACGATACGGAACACGTGAACAAGAGAGACTTGAGCAAGAGGCACTTAATGCAAAACCAAAAGTGATTGTCCCTGAAAAATATAATAAAGCCGAGACAAGTCCATTCACGGCTAAAGTTGAATCCGGAAACAATACATTTACATTCGATATTTCTTCAAAAGATGACTAGCTGTTTTTTGTAGAGGACTGCCATCAGGAGCAGTGACAATATAACTCACGATCTTGACGGGTTATCTCATTGACCGACGGTCAAAACAATCGATAGTATTGAGTTGGTAAAGAATTGGGGCAGCGACGCTGCAGTACCATGAACATGCCATCTTTTTATCGAAGTATGAGACACTCAACGGGACCGTTCGATGAGAATTATTATCA
>JABABY010000256.1 GCA_014237955.1 Planctomycetota bacterium | reverse complement strand
AAAGTTGTTGGAACGATACAGTCGGCGGCAACGCGAAAAACGCGATCATTGACGGTCGCCTGATGCCAAGTCATCGTGATGAGACCTGCATGGACAGAATAAAACGAGGAAACGAGCTCATGACAAACATGACGCAATTGCAACACACCAGGACAGGCCGGGGTACGACAATCCTGATCGCCAGCCTCTGCTGTTATCTCTTCCTGCTGATACTGTCAGGAGTCGTTCCTGTTTGGGGACAGGAAAGCCAATCCACGCAACCCGGTATTGGACAGCGGGCTCCTGATTTCGAACTACCAATCGTCGGCGAAAACAAATTCCTCAGTCTCCGCGATGAATATCAAGAAGGCCCCGTAGCCGTCATCGTGCTCAGAGGCTATCCGGGATACCAATGCCCGATATGCAAAAATCAGGTCAACTCGCTCATTAATCGTGCTCGCTCATTTGCCTCCGAAGCCCATCGCGTGATCCTTGTCTATCCGGGCAAAGCAGACCAACTGGAAAGACGATCCAAACAATTCCTTGGATCACGAAAACTGCCCAAGCCATTTGTTCTAGTCAGAGACGAAGGGATGAAAATGGTGGAAAACTGGGGACTTCGTTGGCAGGCCCGAACCGAGACGGCCTATCCTGCAACGTTTGTCATCGACCAGAATGGACGGATTACCTGGAAAAAAATCAGCGGCTCACATGCGGGTAGAAGTTCCAGTGAGGAGATTATCAAAGAGCTGAGAAAGTTGTAGAACACGTACCCACAGCACTTTTAGCAGCCCAAGTCGAACAACCATGTACAGGCTGTGCCACCTCGATTCACGCCGCCCCGTGATGCCAGAGCAAGCCTTTTGAAATACCATGAAAGGATCATCTTCGTTGACATCTCGCATACACATCGTCGGAATTGGAGATGACGGATTCCAAGGTCTGACCGGACACGCAAGACAGCTGATTGATCAGGCAGAAGTCTTGCTTGGAACAACGCCACTGTTAAAGAAAATTCCCTCTTCGGAAGCTGAGCGAATTGAAATCGGCGGAGGACTGGAATCTCTCAAAGAAACCATTGTCAAGCTGCCAAGCCGACCCACCGTAATGCTCGCGGGCGGCGATCCATTATTCTATGGTATTGCCCGCTACCTTACCGACTCTTTTGGTAAAGAACGGTTCGAGGTTGTCCCCCACGTCAGCAGCATGCAATTGGCATTCGCACGGGTGAAGGAAAGTTGGGATGACGCATACCTGACCAATTTGGCAACCCAATCACTCGACCGAGTGGTTGACAACATCCGCACGGCGGAACGGGTTGGCCTGTTCACAACAGAATTGATTTCACCCTCGGTGGTCGCTGAAGCCCTGCTTGATCGGCGTATCGATTACTTTACGGTGTACGTGTGTGAAAACCTGGGTACACCCGACGAGATCGTGACACAAAGCAACTTGCAGTCGATTCGCGCACAGTCATTTTCAGAAATGAATGTCATGGTGCTGGTTCGCCGGCATGGTGCAGCAGATTGCCCCAGTGGCAGCCAACACAAGCGGATATTCGGTAACCCGGACGATTTGTTTTTACAATCTCGCCCCAAACGCGGCCTGCTCACTCCATCCGAAGTCCGCTGCATCGCGTTAGCTGAGATGTCACTGACCATTACCAGTACGGTGTGGGACGTCGGTGCCGGCAGCGGATCTCTGGCCATCGAAGCAGCTTCCATCGCTTCCAAAGGAAAGGTATTCGCGATCGAAATGGATGCCGAAGATTGTGGGTTGATGATCGAGAATGCACGGATGTTTGACGTTCCCGGACTCGTCCCCATTCATGGCCAGGCACCCGAGGCATTTGATGACCTGCCCGATCCGGACGCCATTTTCATTGGAGGCAGTGGACGCATGGTTCCCGATCTTGTTCAGGCTGGCTTGGCACGTCTGAAGCATGGGGGCTGCATCGTGGTCAACGTTTCAAGTCCTGACAATCTGGTAGCGGTCCAGACGAGGATCGATCAGGCTGGACTGCGGAGCGATGTTCGGA
>JABABY010000255.1:1850-2072 GCA_014237955.1 Planctomycetota bacterium | reverse complement strand
AGGCGATTCAAATCGAAGGGGGCCAGGTTCGTACGGACGCTACGTTCACGGTGCAGAGTTTTGCAGGCCCATTCGATCATTTTCGAATCCAACTTCCTCCCGGAGCAAGGTTGCTGTCGACAAATCAATCTGGTTATTCGTTGTTGGAGACGTCGGATGCCGACGGGTTTGATGAATCACGATGGGTCGATGTAAAGCTTGATCGAATGACGAAGGGGCGCG
>JABABY010000255.1:0-1840 GCA_014237955.1 Planctomycetota bacterium | reverse complement strand
ACGGTTCGGGTCTCCGGTGATTGGTATGTTCGCTGGCTAGAGGATTTTTCCGGGCGTTTTGATATTCGGCGGACCGATACATTGCCGGAGTCGGTGCTGAATCCGGAGGTCGTAGCGCGTTTCGAATATTATCGGCAACCCTACTCTCTGAAGGCACGCATCGAACCACCGACAACGCAGATTGCCGTCGAGCCGGAATATGTCATCGATGTATCCACGGATCGAGTGGTGATGGATACGCGTTTGCGATATCAGGTTCGTGGTGCGGGTATTTTTGATGTCGCTGTTGATATGCAGGGCTGGGAAATTGTACCCGGTTCCATAGGACCGATTGAACTGGTTGATATCGACGCAGTCCATGTCAATCCGGAGGGGTGTGTACAGATTCCATTAGTGCGGTCCGTGGAAGGAGAATTTGAAATTGTGATCCGCGCCGAACGATCGCACGAGTCGATGGCACGATCCCTTGATTTGCCGTTACCCAAGCCGATCGCTGATCGCCAGGATACGACGACGGTCATTATAAGTCCGTCAGACAATGTCGAGTTGGTTCCTCACGATACGACACAACTCCAGGGAAGTTCGCCAGCCTCCAGTACATTTCCTTTCGGCAAAAGGCAGCAAGAGCCACTCTACTATCTTTTTGGTCATGGCAAGGAAGTACCCGAGAGATTAACTGCAGAATTTCAGATTCGGCCTCTGGTGATATCAGCCAACGTCTTTAGTGAGGTTCGTTTTTCACAACAATCTGTGGCTGTGACTCAGACCCTGGAATTCGATATTAAACATCAGAGGATCGATTCTCTGTTGTTGCGCATGCCTCGGGAATTACTGGATCGGCAGGGAGTGATTTTGCGTGGAGGAAAACCTCTCCCGCTTACGGTCGTGGAGGATAACCCGGACAGTCATGAAGTACTCCTCCGGGTGCCGTTGGAAAACGTTATCGGCAAAGTGTCTCTGGATGTGCAGTACATGCTGGACTCGGAAAAAATGGCGCCTGGGGCACTAGCGTCTCACACAATACCTCTTGTGATGCCCGCCGAGGGTGATTTGCTGGGCAATTATCTCACCGTGGAGGGGACCGGTGGACTTGAAGTCGATCCGATCGGAGAAGAATGGCAGCCGATCGATGCGGAAGAGGTTGCGATTCGAGAACGATCGAGTGAAGAAGGAAGTCACTATGAATGTGAGAGTCCGAAAACCCAAATGGTGGTCTTGGTTGGGGTCACTGAACAAACAGCCGGCGGTAGGGTGCTTGTACGCAAGGGTTGGATTCAAACTTGGATGACAAAACAAGTGCGTTATGATCACGCCGCATTTAATTTGGTGAATCGTGGCGAATATTTTGATTTTCAATTGCCGTGGGGGGTAAATCGGTCAACGGTCGAGGCATTCATTGATGGTAAACCGATTTCACTGCACCCCCTTCCCGATCAAAAGGCACGAATCGAAGTTCCCGATCCAGAAACTGAGCATCGATTTGAAATACAATGGTCGATGCCGCGTCAAGGATACAAGTTGGGACGGACACAAATTGCCATGCCTCTGTTTCCGGGTGGTGCGCGTTTGCAGCGGCCTATCTACTGGCAACTGATTCTTCCACAGGAGGAGCATCTGCTCCGCAGTCCAGAAGTAGCCATCCCCTGTTACACATGGCAATGGCAACGGGCGGGTTGGCATCGGGTGCCACTTGTAGAAACCAGCGAACTGGCACTTTGGTCGATCGGCCATGGGACACGGAAAGAGCCGGCAGGCACCAATTCTTATCTGTTTCGCCTACCCCATCTACCATCCCAAGTTACCGTAGAAACGTTGCCTCGTGCCATGTTGGTATTAATCC
>JABABY010000254.1 GCA_014237955.1 Planctomycetota bacterium | reverse complement strand
TTTTTTCGAGTGGTTCAAAGTAGACATCCGCTAAGGAAAGGTTGAGCACGAACTGCCCCGGGCCACCGTTTCCACCCGTCACGGGTGCTCCTTCAAAGCCTGCGCCTGCGCCTGTATAGAGCGAGCTTCGGGTATTTGTCGTCACATTACCTCGTGTGTGTTGGATCTTTCCATCGTGATGGTTCCACCCAACTCCGTACCAAAGCGTAGGCAGCAGCAGCAGTCGTGACTTACTCCACTCAACTTGTGCCTGATAGGCCTTTTCTCTTGCAATATGAATCTGCAACGCATCGGCTCCACCGAGGCGTAATGCTGTACCGAGATCGATCACAAAAGGTTCTTCGACTGAAAGAGGCATTTGCTTCTCTGCAATAGGCGACTGGGGTACTTGCTCGAAATCAGGTGGTGGTTTGGGCAACTCAGGAGGGAGTTGCTCTGTTTCCAATGGTTCGAGAAGTTCTTCCTCATATGCGACTTGTAAGATCGTCTTTTGAGGAATTACCTCGGTCATCCGCGGTTCTTCTTGAGCGTACCGCGGTGTCGCGAGGGAGTCATACACGGGCGAAAACAGTTCACCGGCTAAGGGTGCCCGCACTAAATCAGATTCGCCTACAGTTGGTTCGCCCGAGTGCGTCGCCGATTCAGCGGCGATTTCCGCGTACAATCGTTTGGCCGATTCGACAACGGGATCGGTTGTCGGTACTGTTTGAGAGGACGGCAGCCCGGCACACCCTCCAACCGCCAGGATCGCGACGACGAACCAAGCCGCTGGTAACTGACGGTAGCATCCTCTCGTCGTTCGTGGTTCTATATTCGGCGCCAAGTTCTTATGCCTGTCCTTTTAGAAGTCCATCCGCAATATCTGTTTGTTGCAACAATCTATTCGGGAACAACAATTTCTTCTTCGATACGATCTCTTTCCAAAGATTCCCCTAAAGGTGCTTTTTCAAGGTCGCGGGCGACGACACGATCGCCCACTCGGACAGAATCCGAATCGATAACCGCAAAATCATCATTTTTGACGATCACGCCATCAATAAATGTTTTGGTCAACGTATTATCTGGTCCGAGAACAACGACATACTCTCGGCCATCGGAATCGTTGCCGAGTGCGGACCTGGGCACCATCGGTCGTCCCTCAAGGGACTCAAGTCTGAGTGTGAGTTTTCCATAGTCGCCAGGCTTGAAGACATCCCCGTTATGGTTTTGTAGTCGCTGGTTATCAATGTCGATTTCAGCCCGCATCATGCGTGACCCTTTGTCAAAGGCATTGGCAGTTCGCGAAATCGTTAGTGGTTTACCATCGAGTACGGACAGTGAATCATCATCGAGGATGGAATAATCGTGCAGGGTGACGGTATCGCCCTTGTTGAGATAACGGGCCAGTTCCAGTGGTAGATGAATGATGACTTTGAGCTTATCGACCCTGGCTATATCAAAAAGTTCAGTGCCCTTTCCGCTGGATGAGGGTCGTACATACGCACCAGGATCAACCATGCGTGCCGTGATAAGGCCGTCGAATGGGGCTTTTATTTTGCGATAGTTTGCCATCGTTTTGGCAATTTGTAGATTTGAAAGGGCAACTTTTCTTGCCGCAATTGCAGTGATGAGATTTGCTTTGGCCGACTCAATTTTTGCCCGAGCCTGTTTGAGATTCGCTTCTGCTGCGCGGACGGCAAAAACAGCCTCATCCAATCGCTGTTGGTTTAAAGATCCCTTATCGACAAGTTGCTCAAAGCGATCGTGTTCCAGTTGCCGCAGTTTGAGTACCGCTTGACTTGCATCTCGTTCTGCTTCGGCTAGGCGTATTTCCGCCTTGTGGCTCACAATGTCTGCATCACTCGCTTCGACTCTCGCTTCTTGTTGGATCACGGCATCTTCGAGTTCGGGAACATCCAGAACGGCTAACAATTGTCCTTTGGTAACGCGGTCGCCGATGTCAACGTTGACCTTACTAACATAACCATCAATCTTCGCCATGAGTTTCGCCGTTTCGTATCCCTCAATCGAGGCTGCCAACTCCGTGTCGCGATTCAGACTACTCGGTGTGACATCCGAAATTTGCACCTTGGGGG
>JABABY010000253.1 GCA_014237955.1 Planctomycetota bacterium | reverse complement strand
CTTGTTGATATTTAGAATGCCAAACAACATATTCAGTGCTTTTTTAAAAACTGGCGGACAACCATTCCCACTGTGGTGACAAACTTTTATTGTCGAATTTCAAAGTGATATAGCGATGCAATCTCATCGCTGGATGCCTCTGAGAGGTTTGAAAATCTTCTGAGAAGTTCGTCGGTATTGGAAACTCCCAGTGCCGCCAAGCGATGGAACTTGGTGTCCAATAGTTCTACCAGCGAGTCGCTAGTGTTGCGTGCATGGCCCATGGGGTACATCACGAGGCCGCTCGATACCGTTCCAACTGCGGCGTGTTCGATTTCAAGGGAGGTGGGTATTCCATCAGGGTATTTGCAATCGTACTGTTCTCCCCCGTGAACAATTTCAATGTTGTCCATGAGTTGGCGAATTGTAGCATCTTGCAGTCTTTCGGGCGAGTAATCTTCTGGCATGAGCATGAGCTCTTTCCAGCTCGCTTGTTGGAGGCGAAATGCTTTTGCTAATAGCGCCGAAACAATAAACAGCATCGAGTGGTCGGCCGTTTGTCGCGTTTTTGGATTTCGCTTCGCCGGATCACAAATAATCCCATATGCGGGTTCATAAATAGTAATCCGCAATTGGTGCGGCAACTCTCCACTCGAGAGAATTCCAGGGTGTTCCGTGAGTAAATCGATCAATCCCTGAATGGCGGCCGCTGATTGGTGTTCATAAAGACCTAACTTAAAATGCATGCCCATAACCGCGAACGAGTCGCCGGTCGTTGTGAGCATCAAATCAAACGGACTTTCCTCGGAGGATGGTGGGGGCTGGTAGAGACAAAATATTGCTTGCCGATTACGAAATATATCTGCCGGACCGACAAAGCCATCCATAGCACGATGGACCGATACCACGGCCATTTCAGCGCTGAATGCGGCAGACGCACCCTTTGAATCGGACAATTGGTGTCCCGAGCGAATGGCTCGATAGGGAATATAGTGGGCCACCAGAAGGCCAACCGCAAACTCAATTTGTTCTGCCGTTGCACCCACCATTGCACCATACACCACAGCGGAAGCAATCGCCCCATGCACAACATGGTCGATTTTATGGTCCTTAAGGCTAAACACTTCTGCCAGGCGACCACGAATTTCATCAAGGAGGAGAAATCCTCGCATGGCTTGACGGCCATCGAGGCCTGCAACTTGAGCGGCCGCGATCACAACTGGGTAAAAATCATTGTGTCCAAATTCACCCGCTGTCGCGTGGAGTGCCGGATTGTAACCGAAGTTTGTGCCGTTAGCATCCCATTCTCGCACTGCCGCACTATTGGCAAGCACTGCTTTCTCGGGTGCGACTTTGTCGGACGACCCAAAGCAAGTTGCCGACGGCGTAGAGGTGTCAGATTGTTGATACCGATGCGCTTCGTTGCGCAACAGAGTGGGTGCGTTTGTGCCAAGCCCAATTGCAGACACCGCGCAAGCTACGCTGTCGAGATGAAATTGTTCGATGCGGGCAAGTACCTCTTTATTGGGTGGTGGGTACTTCCCAGATAGAAAGTCGATCGCAAAGGTGCCAAGGCCCCGCGCTTGGTTTGAGTTTCGGGGAAGTGTTATTAGATCCGGGGTCATCCGATTTCCTATATTGCCCGACGGCCATTCGATCACGCGACCGCTGTCACATCATCATAATCCCTTCCGCAGACGGCTAGAAGCATATCTGACCGACATTATGGCACCCAACAAGGCATTTGCAGGTGGGGCATGATACTTGTTACGATCAATCTATGAAACTCGAACAACTGGGGCCTTATAAGCTTGAAAAGAAGCTCGGCCGTGGCGGCATGGGCACCGTCTATGCTGCTGTCGACGTGACAACCGGAAATCGCGTTGCAGTCAAAGTTCTTGCGCCCACATTAGCAACGGAAGAGGGATTTCGGGAGCGGTTCGAGGGAGAAATTGAATCTCTCCAGCAACTGAACCACCCAAATATTGTGCAGCTGTTCGGCTTTGGGGAACAGGCATCCTATCTCTACTACGCCATGGAACTCGTGGAGGGTTCCAGCCTTGAAGAGGAACTTGCGAAAGGAAGGCGATTTCAGTGGCGCGA
>JABABY010000252.1 GCA_014237955.1 Planctomycetota bacterium | reverse complement strand
CGTTCGTTATACTTCGCTGCCAACAACTTACGTTCCGACGTGTTTTTTTCGTTCGGTCCGGTTCGATGGGGGTTGCCCAGATTGACTTCCAGTCTTTCTCTCCCCTGCTGGCCTCGCATAATGGGGTTTCCAGCGGTAGTGCACGCCATGACTCAGAGGAGTCTTCGGCAATACAGCCGGAGAGGTATTGGCAATGAATGAAGGCATCTCGGGAGAAAAAATGGCGACCCTTTGAGGTCTGTTAAACGCTCTTGTGATCCTAGCCATGCCTTTCCTGTTCAAAACAGGCACTCTGCCCGCTGGGTTATTGTCTGGCGGTGAGCACACTACGTTGTTGTCTGTGGTGGTAGGATGAGCGAGCAGATGGTACAACGCGATGTTGGAAATAATATCCTGTTGAAACGTTTTTCAGAAAGGAACGGTGATGCCCAAATTGACCGTGGAGGGGGTAGGCGAATTTGAGGTAGCTGAAGGTAAGCGGCTCGTTTTAGCGCTCACTGACGATGCCGGAGTGGATCAGTTGCACGCCTGCGGCGGTCAAGGTCGTTGCACCACCTGTCAGGTGGAAGTCTTGGAGGGTGAACCTGATGAGATAACCGTTGCTGAAAAAGATACACTGGTCGCACGGGAATTGACCGGCGTACGATTAAGTTGCCAGCTACTCTGCAGCAAAGATATCACAGTACGTGTTGTTTCGCGGTTGGAGGGGAGCGGTCGGGAGGACGCCGGCGCGCGGCCTGCCGATCAACTGCAGCCCGAACCGGTTCAATGGACAACCAGATAAACTGAGTGTCGGTGGCTCGAGCGGTTGCCGGGGTTCAGCAATGTGAATCGAGATCGCAACCTGTTTTGGTTTTGTAACACCATCACGGGAGTCTCTGCGTCGGCATGATTGTGGATTGGTTTTAGGCGCAGATCGAGTACACTTGGTCTCAATCTCAATCTCGTCATGGCATGATGGGGGATGATCGAAAACAATGTCTTTATTAAGGGGCGCATAGGAATGTTTTTGTTTCTACGAAATGCGGATGGACAGGCGTGCATCGAGCACGTGGCGTTATTCGGGGATATGATGGGGCAGGGCATGATGCCCGTAGTTTGGTTAGCGCTCGTTGGGCTCTTGGTTGTGGCGCTCTGGCGGATTTTCGACGCAGCCAATGCTGCATCGCCCGAGCATCGCACGATGGAACCCGGAATGATCTGGCTCCTGCTCATCCCGGTGTTCCAGGTCTACTGGAATTTCCGGGCCCTTCCTGAAGTCTCGAAATCGCTGGCCGCCACCATGAGGGACAAGGGTCTTAACCCCGACGATTGTGGGCAAGGCATTGGCGTGGTTTGGTCGTTGCTGGTCGTTGCCATCTATATTGTTCACATTATTGGCTGGACGATTAGCGGAGCATTATTCTCTATTGGCGCGGCGGGCTTAGCCGGAGCTGCGATGATTCTGCTGGGGCTATTGGTGTTATTAGGTTGGTTGGCAGTCTGTGTCTGCATTGTGATGTACATCGTTAAGGTGCAGGCCGCCAAGGCAAAGATCCTTGCGGCAGGCAATGTATCCTCGCCACCGGCCTAATCGCCGAATAGACTGCGTTTCATTGCCGCGACGATCGGTGCCTGAGGTTCAGTCCCCAGTTTCTCTCTCCGCTGCTCTTCGGTGTCAAATACGGGACGTTCCAACGCACTCTCCGAGGACAGTTCTATAAAGACGTATAGCAGGCACTTGCGGGCTTTCTTGTTTCTGACTCTTGTTGTGCCGCCGGTGGTTGCTGATGCGCTACCCAAGCATGGGCCTTGTTTTCGGTGGTACAGAAACGGCAAGAAGATGGAGGAGGACCATTGCAAGGACGGCGAAGAAGTAAGTAGCAAAGAGTTCTAAGGGTATCGCCGTCGTTCCTGGTCGAATCTATTTGAACCAGCCGCGAAGGTAGAAATACCATAACTGCCCCACCACGACGACTGCCATGATCAGCATGACGATCAGGTAGCCGTTTTCGATACCGACGATCGGTATGTGTTCGAAATTCATTCCATATATGCCGGCGATCAATGTTGCAGGAAGATAGATCGCCGAGAGAATTGTCAAAATCTTCAAGCGTTTATTCGTGGTCTCTTCGGTTGCCTGA
>JABABY010000251.1 GCA_014237955.1 Planctomycetota bacterium | reverse complement strand
CAATACCACGGCAAGATTCCGACACGGTACCGGGATGAGGTTCTTCGGAAGTTTCGTCAAGAGGAGCAAAACCGGGTCATTCTGATGAGCTACGGGGCGGGTAGCGTTGGGCTCAATTTACAGAATGCCAGTTACGTTTTCTTATTTGACCGATGGTGGAATCCGGCGGTCGAGGATCAGGCGATCAATCGCGCCCATCGGATCGGTGTGAGTGGCCCGGTGACCGTCACCCGCTTTCTCTCGCAGCGTACCATTGAGGAACGCATCCATGAGATCCTGATGGAAAAGCGCGAGATCTTCGATACAATCTTTTCAGCCAACGCCCAGACGCCCAAAAATACGGGGCTTTCTCAGAAGGAAATCTTCGGGCTCTTCGATCTGCACACTCCGCATGGACCCATTTCGGATGTCGCCTGAATAAAGGGGCACCTGCGGTCCATTTTCTTGGCTCCTTGCCCGTCGGGTTTTGAGCCCCTCTCTCTTCTGATTCTTTCGGGGATACCCCAGCCCATCCTTTTCGTCGGACCGAGTGCTCGCCTAGAATGACAACTCATACGGTTTACCAGGAAACGATTCTCACCCGGAGTAACAATGCCGATCTCCCATTACGATTACGATGTGTTGATCGTTGGTGCCGGACACGCGGGTGCCGAGGCGGCACTGGCCGCTGCGCGGTTGGGAGCAAAAACGGCACTCTTGACGACCAACCTCGACACGGTCGCGCAGATGAGTTGCAATCCTGCGATCGGTGGCGTGGCCAAGGGTCAGATCGTCCGCGAGATTGACGCGCTCGGTGGTGCCATGGGACGGGCAATCGATGCAACGGGAATTCAGTTCCGGTTGCTTAATCGACGCAAGGGGCCAGCCATGCATAGCCCCCGGGCACAGGCGGACAAGCTGGCGTACCAGCAGTATGTCAAGCGGGTCGTTGAAGAGCAGGAAAATCTTGAGTTACGCCAGGAGATCGTTGAAGATCTACTCGTCGAAGAGCGGGCCGGCAAACAAGCAATCTGCGGAGTCCGCACCGCGGGTGGCGCCATCTACCAGGCGCGAGCCGTCTGCTTGACGACCGGTACGTTTTTGCGGGCGCTAATGCATCTTGGGGAGAAAAAAACAGATGGGGGTCGGGCAGGGGAGGGGACGAGCGCCGGCATCAGCGGGGCGTTGCACCGCCTCGGCTTTGTGACAGCTCGATTCAAGACTGGCACTCCACCGCGACTCAATGGGCGCACTATTGATTATGCGGCCACCGAACTGCAGCCTGGTGATTCCGAGCCTCAACCCTTCTCTTTTCTCACGGATCGAGTAACCGATGACCAATTGCCGTGCTACATCACGCACACCAACGTCAGCGTTCATGACTTGATTCGGGCCAATCTTTCCCGTGCCCCGATGTACTCTGGCCAGATTCGCGGTAACGGGCCAAGATATTGCCCCTCGATCGAGGATAAAGTGGTGCGGTTTTCCGATAAGGATCGGCATCAGTTATTTCTTGAACCGGAGGGTCGCAGAACTTGCGAAGTGTATGTAAACGGAATTTCGACGAGCCTGCCGCGCGATGTGCAAGATGAGATGTTCCGTCATATACCGGGGCTCGAGAATGCGCAAATTATGCGTTATGGATACGCAGTAGAATACGATTACTGTCCGCCGGAACAGTTGCGGTCTTCGCTGGAGACTTGGCGGTTGGACGGCCTTTACTTTGCGGGGCAGATCAACGGTACTACCGGCTATGAGGAGGCGGCGGCCCAGGGACTTGTGGCTGGAGCGAATGCTGCCCTTGCATTACGGGGCGAGGCGCCACTCGTCCTCTCGCGAGACGAGAGCTACATCGGAGTCCTTGTGGACGATCTGGTGACCTGTGGGGTAGATGAACCGTATCGGATGTTTACAAGTCGCGCCGAATACCGATTGCTACTCCGGCAGGACAACGCGGACCGCCGATTGACGCCGATGGCTGCTCGAGTGGGGCTGGCGGATGCTCGGCGGCGCGGGCTAGTCGAGAAGAAAGAAACGGCGATCGGTGCGGCGAAAAAAATGCTCTTAGAGCACCGTACCGAAGGGATGACGCTGGAAAAGTTCCTCCGACGAGCGGAAACGAGTTGGGAGGATGTTCTTTCGCGGGTACCGGAACTGGCCAAGGTCGCCCCGGATGTTGCCCAGCAGGTCACGTACGACACGAAATACGCCCCCTACGTCTGT
>JABABY010000250.1 GCA_014237955.1 Planctomycetota bacterium | reverse complement strand
CCAAACGATTCTGGGAAAATATAACGGCTACGCTAGATTTACTGTTTTGGCAAGCCCTTCGGATGATCTCAATCGTATTTGATTTGTCGTCCATAGGCACCGATAGATGTTTGTGTAGCTCATTCCTACAACGAATCAATCTCTACATTTCCACTACAATCACACATAGCGTCGTTTTTTGGGAGAAGCGTGTAATCATGAGAACCAAAAAATTGTCAATAACCTTTGCTGGTCTCGCACTTGCGATGATGGTCTTAGGCACACCGATTCAACTCATCGCTGCAACGCCCGTCAACTACATCCATCCAAAAATCCTCGATATCGCACTCCACGGCCAGAACGAATTGCACGGTCAAGCTGTCGATACCAATGGTAAGGCTGCTATTGGGACAACGATCTCTCTCTCCAATCAAAAGCAGGAAGCGATCGCCAAGACGGTTACGGACGAGCAGGGCCGGTTTGTATTTACCAACGTACAAGCAGGGCTTACGGTCCTCCAAATTGACGATGCAAGCACGACAGTGCGAACATGGGCTGCAAATACTGCCCCTCCTTCGGCCCATCAGGCCGTTCTCGTCGATACCACACCAACAGTCCGCGGACAGTTGACCAGTCGTGGATGGCTTACCACTGCGGTCGTGACTGCCATTGTTGCCGGAGCAGTTGTCGGTATCTATGAAGCCTTTAAAGATGATCCGTCAGGAAGTTAAGCACTGTGAGGTTGCACACGCCTCCCGGTTCTTGATATAAAAATACTCAACAAAGCTCGGCCCTTCCAAAAGGGCCGGGCTTTTTTTTATCTCTACAGAAATGCGGTCCAGGGCATATTGATCCCCCTTGTACTCAAGGCCCGTCGCAAAATAACCTATTGATAGGACTGCACTCCCCTAACTTTCTGAACCGCCGAATTTGTTGTTGCCATGAAACGGTACTCCATCTGGGCTCTTGTTGTTCTGCTGCTCATTGCCCACCAGGACAACTGGCTCTGGGATAATGGAACGCTCGTGTTCGGTTTCATGCCGATTGGCCTGCTTTATCAGGCCGGTATTTCGCTGGCTGCTGCAATAACCTGGTTTCTGGCCATCCGCCTCATTTGGCCCACCGAACTCGACCTGCCTGAAGTTGCCTCGATCGAAACAGAGAGTGGCGAATAATGGTTGAACGATTCGGTGAATTGACCATTATCGGGATTTACTTGCTCCTGCTACTCGGTCTTGGCATGGCTGCCAGCAGGATGTTTAAAGGTACCAAAAGCGATTATTTGTTGGCGAGCCATTCTATCGGTCCCTTTCTGCTGCTGATGTCCCTGTTTGGGACAACCATGACCGCCTTTGCCCTGGTGGGGTCCTCTGGCGAAGCCTACAAAGTTGGAATCGGGGTCTATGGGATGCTCGCTTCCTCGAGCGGTATCATCCATTCACTCTGTTTTTTCTTGATCGGGATCAAACTCTGGTCGTTTGGTCGTCGGCACGGTTACACGACGCAAATCCAATTCTTCCGGGACCGACTCGAAAGCGATCGGATCGGCCTGCTCCTGTTTCCTATTCTTGTAGGCCTTGTGATTCCCTATCTGCTGATCGGTGTCATCGCCAGTGGAACGGTAATCCAAACCATGACCTCGGGATCGTTTCCGGACTTGTTTCCCACCGGAAACCCCGGCACTCATGGAGGCATCCCAAATTGGCTTGGCTCGCTGATCACTTGTCTCGTAGTTCTCACATACGTCTTTTTCGGTGGCATGCGGGGAACCGCCTGGGCCAATGCATTCCAGACAATCGTCTTTATGGTACTCGGCATCCTCGCTTTCCATGTCATTGCAACAAAACTGGGGGGAGAGGACACACTACTAGAAAACCTCCGCAAGGTGACTGCGGCAGTACCGGATAATAAATTGACGCGGATCGAGATGTCCAAGATGAAATTTTTTACCTATCTGCTCATCCCACTTTCGGTAGGTATGTTCCCACATCTATTCCAGCACTGGCTCACCGCCAAGAAGGCTTCGAGTTTCAAGTTGCCTGTGGTGGCCCATCCAATCTTCATCATGATCGTCTGGGTTCCTTGCGTGTTGATTGGCATCTGGGCAACCTCGAGCCTGATCCCGGCAAAGCCGCCCCTCCCCTCCAACCCGAACGCGATCCTGCCATTCCTGGTAAAGACACAGACCGGGCCCCTATTGGGCGGATTGCTGACCGCTGGAATTCTGGCCGCGATCATGTCATCACTCGACAGTCA
>JABABY010000024.1 GCA_014237955.1 Planctomycetota bacterium | reverse complement strand
ATACGGACCTAATACTTGCGCCATAACAAGAGTTATGTTGGCGGGTTGTTCGCCACCCACTTCAAAATCGGCTTCCGCGCGGCAGCCACTTCATCGGGGCGGCTCACACCGGTTGTATGCGGCGCCTCATGCAAGAGGTCCACCGGTTCATCAATAATGCGAAACAGAGTCTCTGCAAAGTGATCGAGCGTTTCTTTGCTTTCAGTCTCAGTCGGCTCGATCATGATCGCTTCCTTAACGGTAAGCGGAAAATATACGGTCGGTGCATGAATTCCATAATCGAGGAGTCGTTTGGCCAAATCCATAGCCGCAATGCCACGATCCTGCTTCAATTCCGCAGCCGATGCGACAAACTCATGCATACAACTCTCGCTCTGGGGGACTGGCAGAAAATGTTTCACGCGACTGAGAAGATAATTCGCATTCAACACCGCATTTTCGGCAACCCTACGGAGACCCGGACCGCCATGCGTCAGGAGATAACAATAGGCCCGCACCAGAACACCGCAATTTCCAAAGAAACTGCGGACTCTTCCAATGGACTGGGGGCGATCAAATTCGAGGTGAAAGAAGGGCCCGTCCGGAGAGTTTGTTTTTACGACAATGGGTACCGGCAGGTAATCGCCAAGCTTTTCAGCCACGGCAATCGGTCCGGCACCGGGACCACCACCACCATGTGGCCCGCTAAATGTCTTATGCGGATTGAAGTGCATCATGTCCGCACCAAAATCTCCAGGCCGGGTGATGCCCAGAATCGCATTCATGTTTGCACCGTCCAGGTAAATTAAACCGCCATGAGCGTGGACTTCTTCGGCAATCGCAGCCACGTTGCATTCAAATAACCCCAACGTGTTGGGATTGGTAATCATGAAGACTGCAACCGTTTCATCAAGTTTGGAGCGCAAGTCTTCCATATCGACAAAGCCTTCGGGAGTACTCTTTACCGTCACCGATTCAAAACCACACATCTTGGCGCTCGCGGGATTGGTTCCGTGCGCTGAATCGGGTGTGAGTACTTTATTTCGCAATTCGCCTTGATCGCGAAAGTACGCTGCTGCGACCATCAGTGCCGCCATTTCTCCATGAGCGCCGGCGGCGGGCTGTAGGCTGACAGCATCAAGCCCACTGATTTCTGCGAGCATCTGCTGCAATTCAAAGAACAGCCGCAAAAGGCCCTGAAGCGAACGATCCGACTGATAAGGATGCACATCCACAATTCCCGGTAATGCCGCAAGCCGTTCATTTCGCTTGGGGTTGTACTTCATGGTGCAGGAGCCAAGTGGATAAAAGTGGGTATCGACCGACATGTTGAGTGTCGACAAATTGGCATAATGCCGGACCACTTCAGGCTCCGTAACTTCGGGCAAATTGGGGGCGGACGTTGCCAAAAAACGATCTGGAACCAAATTCTCCAGATTTTGGCAAGGGACATCGCACTCCGGCAGTACCGCACCGCGTCGGCCAGGCTCAGAAAGCTCGAGCAATAATCGGGTAGCTTGCTTGTTACGCATGTAAGGCCGCCTTGTCTTTGGAATCCTCGGCAACAAAATCTACCAAACGATCGATTTGGGAACGGGTACGCTTTTCGGTCACTGCCACAAGCAGGCAATCCGACAATTCGGGATACCAGCGACCGAGCGGGACGCCTGCCAAAATACCGGCACTCTCCGTATCGACCAGGAGTTGCTGCACTCGATTCTGGCGGTCTCGAAGAACAAACTCCTTAAACACAGGAGCATCGAAAGCAGGCTCGAAGCGTTCCAGACTCGCAAAACTCTCTCTAGCGTACGCCGCCTTTTGCAAACATAGTCCGGCCACGTCCCGTAGGCCCTCCGGGCCCATTGCTGCTAAGTAAACGCTGGCTCGTAGGGCAAAGAGGCCCTGGTTTGTACAAATATTGCTGGTAGCCTTATCGCGACGGATATGCTGTTCGCGCGTCTGTAGCGTCAGGACCCAGCATTGTTTGCCGCGTCTGTCTACGGTCTGTCCCGCGATCCTTCCGGGAAGACGGCGGACAAAGGCTTCACGGCAGGCCATGATCCCAAGATAAGGGCCACCATACTGCATCGGGGTGCCGAGCGACTGACCCTCGGCCACCACAATATCTGCACCATAATCTCCAGGCCGCTCGAGCAGTCCCAGACTGATCGGGTCCACCACAACGACCAACAACGCACCAGCGGCATGGGTCTGTTCTGCCAATTCTCGGACCTCCTCGAGACAACCGAAAAAGTTCGGCTGTTGGAGCAGCACGCATGCCGTATCGTCACCCAGCGCCTCGGCAAAGTCCTCTCTGTTGATAGTTCCCTTCGGACAACCCACACTCACCACCTTGGTCGGCAGACTCGTTAAATAGGTGTCGAGTATTTGCCGATACTCCGGGTGGACGCTTTGGGCAACAATGACCTTTCCACGACGACGCGTTACATCCATGCTCATCAGCACCGCCTCAACCGCTGCGGTACCACCGTCGTAAAGACTCTGATTGGAAACATCCATGCCCGTCAATTCGCAAATCATGCTCTGGTATTCGAACATCGCCTGCAGATTGCCCTGGCTGACCTCTGCCTGATAGGGCGTGTAGGAAGTATAAAATTCGCCACGCGAGGCGACATAATCGACCACTGCTGGAATAAAATGATCGTAACTACCCGCCCCTAAGAAGCAGTCCGCACTTTCCGACGAGAGATTTTGGGCAGCAAGCCCTGTGATATGACGGGTCAATTCCAATTCACCCATTGCAGGGGGAAAGTCGAGTGGCCTGTCGAGCCGGAGTTCTTCCGGAATCGTCTTAAAAAGCGCGTCGATCGAGGCACAACCGATCGCCTCGAGCATCGCACGCTGATCCTCAGGCGTATTGTAGAGGTAAGGCATCCCTCAAATCTCCTCTTCGGCACACAGGGCACCGTAGGCGGCATGATCCATCAAGGCATCGAGGGCCGACTCATCGCTCAGGCGGATTTTCGCAATCCATCCCCGACCGTACGGATCCTCTCCGAGTTGTTCTAGATCATCCGGGAGTTCCGAGTTGACCTCGACGACTTCGCCCGCTACCGGACTGTAAAAGTCACTCACTGCCTTCACCGACTCCACCTCCCCAAGCGTCTCTCCCTGTTGGACCTGCTTGCCAACCTCCGGTAATTCCAGAAACACCAGATCGGTCAAGGCTTCGACCGCGAAGGCGGAAATACCGATGGTGGCCAGTCGGTTGCCATCTTCTTGAGGAACGTATACCCACTCGTGGGTTTTGGCATATCGCAATTCTTCCGGTTTCACCTGTTTGTTTCCTTTAAATGCAAAGTTTCATAATCATTGTAGGGGAGAGCCACACCGTAGCCACCCTCTATATGGCGGCAGTCAGGTGACACTCCTACGATAAAATGGTAAAGGAGCTACCCGAGCCACTTCCATACGCCCACGGACGTCGATCATTAGATCGTTTCCCACAACCGCTGCGGAGGGGGCCACATACCCCATCGCGATCGGTTTTTCCAACGTCGGCGAAAAAGTTCCACTTGTAATTTTACCGACTCGCTCCGATCCTTTGGCAATCGCATATCCCTCTCTCGGCACACGTTTTCCCGTACAAATCAAACCGACCCGCCGGGGCAACGTCTTGTCATTTTTTTGCTGCAGCAACGCATCGCGCCCCGGAAACGATCGATCCTCCAAGTTCATCGCAAATCCCAGGCCCGCCTGGACACCAGAAATGCTCTCGCTGAGTTCATGCCCGTACAAAGGCATGGCTGCTTCAAGTCGCAACACGTCGCGGGCAGCGAGCCCGACAGTGGTGCCACCGGATTGACGACTCCTGAGAACCAACTGCTCCCATACCTCAGCCGCTGAAGCAGCCGGCACAACCAATTCCCAGCCATCTTCCCCTGTGTAACCGGTGCGGCTCCATTGACCGAATGTGTTGCCAATCCGACCGCAGCGACCGGTATAATACTGCATGCCTGATGGATCGTCGTCGACCAGTGGAGCGATCGTTTCCAAGGCAAGTGGGCCTTGGACAGCGATCATCGCCGAGCCATACGTCTCATCTTTCAATGGAATGCCTGTGTTGTCCAGAAGATGATTCTCTAGCCAGCGGACCACTTTTTCCCGGTTCGAAGCGTTGCAGACCACCATGTAAAAGGGGCCTCGTTGATCCTCAAGGTGGTACACGAGAACATCGTCGATTGTTCCCCCTTCGTCATTGGCAAGCAGCCCGTAACGGATGCTACCGAGTGGCAGATCGACTATGCTTCTCGTTAGAAGCGAATCGAGGAACGGAGCCGCCCCAGATCCCTCCAGGCGAAGACGTCCCATATGCGAAATATCGAACAGGCCTACGGCCGTGCGCGTGGCCTGGTGCTCTTTGAGAATGGAACTGTATTGAACCGGCATCGACCAGCCACCAAACTCAACCATCCTCCCACCATGGGAAGCATGCCATCCATGGAGCGGTGTCTCAGCCAGCGTCTGCGTCATCCGTTTCGCACCTTGTCGGGGACTGGAAGGGGTAGTTTGTTGTATTTTAGCGCACAGCCATCACATCGCCAGGGGGCGATTTTCTTGCCTCGTCGGTCGATAACGAGACCGTTGGCATGACCCGATGGGGCAGGGTCCTACAATCATTGCTCGATTCACCGTTTCTTTTTCTTTTTGCGGTTGGTTTTCTTTTTAATTTTAGCTTTGTTCTTGCTTTTGGTTTTTTTGCGGGCCGGATTTCCCTTGGATGTTTTCTTTCCGCTCCTCCCTTTGCTCTGCTTTCCCCGGCGGCCTTTTGGATCCCCTCGTCCGCTTGTAGATTTTCTACGACTAGGCGTCTGCCGCGAGCGTACTGGTGGACGATCTTTCAGTTGGCCCACCAAGCGAAAATCCAATTCCCGACGATCGACATCCACGTGCGCAACCGCCACCCGCACAAAATCCCCAAGACGAAATGCGTTGCCACGGCGACGACCGGTGAGTGAGTGCGTTGGAGCATCGAACTGATAGTAGTCATCCGCAAGAGATGTGACGTGAATGAACCCCTCGGCAGGAAGCCCAATGCCTTGTACGAACAGGCCAAAACTCTGTACGCCCGTTACCACACCCTCCATTTCTTCGCCGAGCCGGGTCCTGAGATAATTCAGCAGTTTCACCTTAATGAGTTCTCGCTCCGCCTGTTCGGCCCGCTGCTCGCGTGCACTGCAGTGGTCGCCCAACGCCGCGAGGGCGTCACCGTGGAGGGAGTCGCCACGCTCCTGCTCGAGAAGTCTCAACAACCGGTGGATCGTGAGATCCGGATATCGGCGAATCGGAGATGTGAAATGGCAGTAACAGTCGCTAGAGAGCGCAAAGTGTCCTTCCGCTGCTGGGCTGTAGTGCGCCTTGCGCATGCTTCGCAGCACCCCATAATTGACTGCGTACTCCTCGGGACGGCCCACGACCGATTTGAGCAAGGCTTGAAGTTCAAAACGACTTTCCAAGCCTCCTGCTTCGATCCCCAATTCGCGGACAAACTCACCGAGCAGTTTGAGTTTGCGGGGATCGGGGGACTCATGGACGCGGCGAAGGAAATCTTTGCTCGCCTCCTGCAATAGATCCGCAACCGCCTCGTTGGCCGCCAACATAAACTCTTCAATAATCTGATGGCTCTCGGTATTCTCTACAAGGTGTGCGCCCGAGACACGTCCTTTTTTGTCGAGATCAATTTTTACTTCAGGCATCGAGAGTTCCAGCGCGCCACGATCAAAGCGGCGGCGACGGAGAATCATGGCCAAGGTATGCATGTCTGCAAGCAACGTGTGCACCTCAGCCGAAAGTTTCTTTTTCCAGGATTGCCTATCCGCCAGAAATTCGTCGACCTCCTCGTAATGCAGGCGGCGATCACTACGGATAGCAGCCCCGATAGATTCGGTAGAGACCCGCGCGCCATCAGCGGTGAACTCGATAAAAACTGTTCGGGTGTAACGAACAGCCTCAGGCTGTAGGCTGGCAAGGTTGTTCGAAATGGTCTCCGGCAACATGGGGATTACCCGGTCCGGGAGATAGACGCTCGTGGCGCGCTCTTTCGCTTCATGATCGAGCACGCTATTCGGTTTGACAAAATGCGATACATCGGCGATGTGGACACCCAAACGCCAATGTCCCGCACTGTTTCGCTCAAGTGAAATCGCATCATCGAAGTCACGGGCGTCGACCGGATCGATTGTCACAACCGTAAGATCGGTCAAATCTCGCCGGTCCGACGAGATCGATGCATCAAAAGACGCAGCGATCCGGCGGGTTTCCTCCAGTACTTCCTCTGCGAAGTCACCCGGCAATCCAAATTCATGAATGATCGACATGGTGTCGACACCGGGCTGATTTCTCGGCCCCAAGACTTCGACAACCACAGCTTCACCATCGTGGATGTGCGAAGGGAAGCGAACCATTTCGATCACGACCTTCTCGTTGGGGCGGGTACTTCGGGAGGCAGCGTCTCCCACCAGGATAGGCTGCGAAAAGATTTTTCCGTCAACCTGCACTAGGCAGATCCCGCCCTGTTCGAAATAGGTGCCGACAAAACGATGCGAGTCTCGCTCAACCACTTCAATAATCTCGCCCGCCGGACCAGTCCCGTGACGAGAACCTCGCTTGCCGGTGAGCCGCACGAGCACAATGTCACCGCTGGCCGCATCGGCCGCACGTTTGCGTGGAATATAGATATCGTCTCCACTGTTTTGTGTTCGCCCGGCAATTTGAGGGCGCACAAATCCAAACCCGCTCGGTAGACGACGAAAGACACCGGTAATCCGTTTCGAGTCACGCTTGCCCGGCAGCATCAGCGTGTGATTCTCGCCATAGGCAAGCTTGCCTTTCTTGACGAGCCGTTTGACTGTTTTTTTGAGCGCACTGGCACCCTCTGCATCTAGCCCCAGTTTTGAGGCAATTTTCCGGGCCTTAAGAGGACGATATCCCGGCCGGCTCACATGCGAGAGGACTGCCTGCTGCAGTTCTTCTTCATCCATCGGTCGTACCCTTAAAGAGCTTGCGACCTAAGTTCGGATGGTATTGTGTCCAACGACTTTCCACGTTGGCATCGTCGCGAAGCAATTGTTCAAATTGATTGATTCTCGCATCAAAGATATCCAGATGATGCAAAGCAATTGCCTCGACCGTCATGGGGACCGTCGGGCTCCCGAATTCGGTTGCACCATGGTGAGAGACAATCAGATGTTTCAGACGCAGCAACAATTCCTCGGGGAACGAGCGGCCTTGCGATTCTGCTAAATCCGCCAGTTTGGCATCGAGCATACTGATTGCAATGACAATGTGTCCGAGCAGTTGGCCGACATCCGTATAATGCAAATCACGTTCGTATCCTAGCTCGTCGACTTTCCCGGAGTCGTGCAGAAAGGCTCCGAGCAACATCAGATCCGAATCGAGTTCTGGATAAAGATCGGAAATGCGCGTTACCAGATGGCATAACTGGACGACATGTTGCAGCAACCCCCCCTGATGCTAATGATGGTTTTTGACTCCCGCTGGCGCCCGGCAGAATTTGTCCATAAAGACTTCATCGCCGAGATAGGCATCTACGACAGCTCGTAAATTTTCTTCTTGGATCGACTGCAAATTTGCCACAAGCTGCCCACGGAGCTTTTCAATGTCACTCTCCGGCAAAAGGCGAAAATCGGCTTCGTCCACCTCAGTCGCAGCCACCTTGGAAATGTGCTTGATAATCAGCTGGATCGCGCCCTGAAAGAGTTGGGTCGTTCCCTTGACACGAACGTAGTCGCCGTCCGAAATCAGGGCCGCTTTTTCCTCATTGGCATTCCACATTCTCGCATCGACCGACCCGGATCGATCAGAGAGACGCAATTGCAGGTATAAATTTCCCTGACGGTTTGATCGAAGCTGTTTTTCCGAAGCCAGAAAAACCTGATCGACCGACTGCTCTGCGGTAAGCTGCTTGATAAAATGGTGCGACATGGGGTTCCCGTACTGGCTGACCCCGAGAATCACGGCAAGAAAACAAACCGCAGACACTCCGGGAGGACCGCCGGATTGTAGGTGTAGCAGCCCACCATCGGCAAGAGACCCACAGCGACCAGCGATATTGATTGGAAGTATCCGCCTGTCCTAGAATGTGGCCTGCCTCGATGGATGGACTGCAACAGTGAACCACACGGAGAGATGATGGCCAAGCCGCCCCAACACGCAATCAGCCCTACGCGAAACGAAGATTATCCTGAGTGGTACCAGCAAGTGGTTCGGGCTGCGGACCTTGCAGAAATCTCGCCTGTCCGTGGCTGCATGGTAATCAAACCCTGGGGCTACTCAATCTGGGAAAACATGCAGCAAGCGCTCGACCGCAAGTTCAAAGAGACCGGTCACGTCAACGCATACTTTCCCCTCTTTATTCCGATGAGCTACCTGGAAAAAGAGGCCGCCCATGTGGAAGGGTTTGCAAAAGAATGTGCCGTTGTAACGCATCATCGACTCGAACCGGATGGGAAGGGCGGATTACAACCTGCCGGGCCTCTCGATGAGCCTTTGATCGTGCGTCCGACGAGCGAGACCATTATTGGCGAATTGTATGCCAAGTGGATTCAATCGTATCGTGATTTACCGATCATGATCAATCAATGGGCAAACGTTGTCCGGTGGGAGATGAGGACGCGATTGTTTCTGCGTACAACAGAATTTCTCTGGCAGGAAGGGCACACCGCGCACGCAACGGAAGCCGAAGCTCTCGAAGAGACCCGTACCATGCTCGATGTGTACGCGGACTTTGCAGAAAACTATATGGCGATGCCTGTCATCAAAGGTGAAAAGACCGCCGAAGAACGATTTCCGGGGGCGGTAGCAACCTACAGCATTGAAGCAATGATGCAGGATCGAAAGGCATTACAGGCCGGCACCTCACACTTTTTGGGCCAAAACTTTTCGCGTGCCCAGGAGATCAAGTTTCAGGATGAGGAAGGCAAGGAAGCGTATGCTTGGACAACTTCCTGGGGCGTCTCGACGCGTCTTGTCGGGGGACTGATCATGACCCATGGCGATGATGATGGACTCATTGTTCCGCCTCGACTCGCACCGCTGCACGTTATCATTCTTCCTGTATTGAGAGGCGATGATTCGACAACGGCAGTCCTCGAATACTGCCAACGCGTTCGCGACGAATTAATGGCCCAAAACTATGACGGCCAAAGCGTACGGGTTTCAGTTGATCAACGCGATCTGCGCGGTGGGGAAAAGACATGGCAATATATTAAGAAGGGGGTACCTGTTCGCGTTGAGATTGGCCCCCGTGATGTCGAATCAGATAGCTGTTTTGTAGGGCGGCGTGACCAGGGTCCCAAAGAGAAAAAGGGGATTCCGCGGAGCGAGTTCACCTCAACCATTGCAACCTTACTCGCCGAAATCCAGGACAATCTTTATGAGAGGGCACTTGAAAGGCAGCGAGAGGCAACCGAAAAAATCGACAACCTGGATGACTTTCGTGATTTCTTCACTCCCGGAGAGCAAAACAGATCCGAACTCCATGGTGGACTCGCCTACTGCTATTTCAGCGAGGGAGAACAAATGTCCTCTATATTGAAAGAGCTTAAAGTGACGTTGCGATGCGTGCCACTCGATGGAACGTCGGGGGAAGGAAAGTGTCTTTTCACGGGGAACGCGAGTTCTACGATCGGTGTCTTTGCTAAGGCCTACTAGCAGGCTCATGCGTTGCTTTGACAGACAATATATTTGTGCCAACGCATATTCTTAGAGGCTGAAGATTTATGGACTCTTCCCTGCAACCTTTCCCAAAAGCCCCACCAAGTACCCATTTTCAAGAATTGTGCCGCGAGGGAATTAAGACGGATGGGTGAACCACATGCCGATTGCAACGTCCTCCGCATCCTGACCGCATTCAGCCGGTACCCGGAGGCACTCGACTGGGCGGCGGCGCATGCGGAAAGGCATTGGGGCAAACGGGTCCTCACGAGTCCCTGTTTTCTTTTCGAGGAAACCGATTACTACACACCCTCCATGGTGGCACCACTGCACAAAATATTTTGGGCATTCTCACCGCAAGTTGATGCGGCTGGCTTGGCCGACTGGAAATTAGAGTCGAATCGTTGGGAGGCAGAATACGCGGCAACCGCTGCCCATAAAGAACTGCGACCGGTAAACATCGACCCGGGATATTTGACACTCGGCAAACTGGTCCTCGCATCGACTAAGGACCACGCACACCGTATCTATTTGCAAAATGGCATCTATGCGGAAGTCACACTTTATTACAAAAACCGTTGCTGGCAGACCCTGGACTGGACCTACCCAGACTACCGACGTGGTGACTTTCAGGCATTTTTCAGCGAATGCCGAAAATATCTGCACGCGCAATTGCAGCAAAAGCCGACCACGTGAACCGATTCTCCGCGGGCAGGATAGCCTCTGAAAAAGAACTGATTTGACGCTCGTTTATCTACGGCGATACAATAACTCACCTGCCTGTTATTCGTTCACTGTTATTCGAGAAATGAGAGTCGGAATCGAGGAGCGTGGTCCAATGAGAATTTTTGCCGTCGTGTTGGCTGCCACATTAGCTGGGGTTGCCCTTGGATATGGAGCAACCGTGGCTGAATTTGGATTTCCACTGCGGGAACCACAACTCACTACACAGAAGACTCTCCCATCTGGCGCACAAGAAAAGAACAACCACGCTAAAGACCAACCACGATTGGTGGTTGATGAACCAAAACATCTCTTCGGTCGCATGTTTCAAAACAAAACGGGAAAGCATACCTTTGTGCTCCGCAACGAAGGTGCGGCAGACTTGAAGATCGTGCCCGGAAAACCATCCTGCAAGTGCACCGTGAGTAAAGTCTCCCGGAAAACCATCCCACCAGGCAAAACAGCAGAAGTGACCCTTACTTGGAAAACCGGAAAATCGAAAGGCCGATATCGAAAATCGGTACCGATTACAACCAACGATCCTGGGCAATCGCGCATTCGCCTGAAAATTGACGGCACAATAACACCGGAATTTCTTTTTAAGCCGCCCTCGATCTTCGCGTCATCCGTGTCCCATAACACATCTTCTAATTTTGAATCGAAGCTGTACTTTTACTCACATCCGGACGCAACAATTACCAGCAACAACGTGAGCAACCCAGAAATGTCGGAGCAGTTTGCAGTCCACTACGAACCGATTGCCAACAAGGACATTAAAGAACCATATGCCGTTTGTGGATATATTGTCCGAGTCACAATCTTGCCGGGCATGGAATTCGGCAGCTTCCACGAAGCGATTATTTTCGACACCGAACCGGCAATGAAAACACCAGTACGACTGAACATCAATGGTACGGTGCGAAAGCCGATCACTATCTTTGGGCCATATTTAAATCCTGCAACCCAAACTCTCACCATAGGTGATGTTCCGGAAGGGCTCGGAAAACGGATGCGATTGATTATGCATACCAGTGGGAAGCATAGTAAAGACGTGCAACTCAAATTGAAAGAGAGTGTTCCAAATACATTGCAGATCGAATCCGGCCCTGGCAAGGACTTGTCCCGTGGAATGATCCATCAAACACCACTCAACATCATCCTCCCTCCGACGGCAGAGGCATGTGACTATTCAGGAGATACTCCCGATCGGATGGGGCGAATTGTGTTGACGACAAATCATCCGGACTACCCAGAAATTACGTTACACGTCAAACTAACTGTGAAACCGAAAACAGACGCCGAACTCAAGGACAAATCAAAAAAGTCCGGCGATTGAAATAGACCAAACATCGAGACAAGTGAAACTGGCAGACCGCACGGATGGAGTCTTCTATGGCAAAACGATGTCCGATAACTGATTTTGACTTCTATTGGAAGTTATCCATCTTCTCCTTAATCCTCTTCTTGGGATGCTCCGAAAGATTCCCTACACAAGAAAAGGCAACCAGCGACCAGATGCGTCCACCCCGTGAAACAGCAGGGTTCACCATTCGTCTAGTGGCAGATGAGGTTGCGGAGAAAAAGAACAAAGAAGAAACGTTTGAACCACCCGACAGGGCAATCGCCGCAGTCGCGGAAGATGAGCCCAAAAAATCGGTAGCGGTTGATTTCGAAACTCGAAATGGAAAGATTTTTTCTGATTGGGAAAAACCGCAAGCCACGATCGTATTTTCTGGAATGCTGGATGGATTTATTGAACCGTGTGGATGTGCCGGCCTCGACAACCAAAAGGGCGGACTGAGTCGGCGGCACTCACTCATTCGAGAGATCCAATCGAAAGGCTGGCCGTTCGCCAGCCTTGACCTTGGCGGTATGGTGCAGCGAACAGGCCCACAGGCTGCAATCAAATACCAACGGTTAATGGCTGCCCATCAGACCCTTGGATATGATGCGATCGGACTGGGATCCCATGACCTGAAGTTACCGACCGAAACCCTGTTGGCCCAACTGTCGCAGGACAAACCGTCTCCGTTCGTTACCGCGAATGTAGTGTCCATTTTTGATGATGACTTTGGACTCACCGCCCGCTTTCGCGTAATCGACGCTGGCGGTCTACGCATCGGAGTTACCCAAGTACTGGGAGAAGAATACGGTGATGATCTGCAAAATCCAGATTTTCAATATCAGCCACCGAGCGAAGCGTTACCTCCGGTCATCAAAAAATTGAAGGCAGAAAAATGTGATCTGCTGATTCTTCTTGCAAACGCCTCGGTTGCCGAAGCACGTACAATGGCCAAAGAGTTTACTAGCTTTGATTTTGTTGTCGTCGCCGGGGATAGTGATCCGCCGCCACCGCAACCGGAGATCAGCAAAGATACGCCAACCCGATTAATCGAACTGGGACACAAAGGGATGTACGTTGGAGTGCTCGGAATCTATGAAACACCCCAACGGCACTTCCTGTATCAGCGTGTGCCACTCGACGGACGATTTTCTGGCTCTCAAGAGATGGTCGCCATGTTGGCTGCCTATCAAGATCAGCTCAAAGAACAGGGACTGGCTGGCCTGGGCATTCGCGCTATTGGACACCCTTCAGGCCGCCAGTTCGTGGGGAGCGAGGCGTGTGAAGAATGCCACAGCGACGAGTATGCAATCTGGGAGGAAACACCCCACGCCCACGCAATGGAAACACTCCTTCAGCTCTCCACTCCACGAAGTTTTGATCCGGAGTGCATCAGTTGTCACGTCACGGGTTGGGAACCTCAGGAACACTATCCGTTCGCCAGCGGCTATGAGAGCATGGCGAAAACACCGCACCTCGCCGGTATGGGATGTGAAAACTGCCATGGTGGTGGCGCTAACCATGTGGCTGCTGAAAATGATCCGAGCGACGAAGCAGACTTGGAGCAACGACGAGCTGAAATGCGTCTCACGCTCGAGCAAGCAAAAAACCGTGCATGTGTCACTTGCCATGATCTGGATAACAGCCCCTCGTTCGAGTTTGACAAATACTGGCCAGAAGTGGAGCACTAGTCCCGCGGCTTCTTTTTGCCAACTGCCCCAAACACTATTTGGAGACTTGGCAAAATGAATGGAACAAATACAAAGTGATGCACGTCACATCTGCGGTGTCCATTTGCCTCAAATAAGATAAATCCCGTCTTGGCAGTGTATCTCTGCTTCCCCCCTGGTAGGATAGAATGCACGTAACTGGCAGTGGCAGAATTTCACTCTTCTTGCTGGAAATCGGCGGCTCGGTGGTACGAAAGGGCCAAGATGCCTGACACACTTCACAAAACGATTGTCAGCGTTCGCAAACGAGCTCGCTGGGCATTGATCTTTCGCGGTGTTGGCTGGGGCATCGCTTTAGGGATCGGCGTTCTGCTGGTCACCGGAATACTCGATTACTATATGCGACTGGACGATCGGCTTTCGAGAGCGACATTCAGTTCACTGTGTCTCTTGGCGATTGTTGCCGTTGTATTTCGATTTTTCCTGCCGCCACTGCGACGACAGATGACAGAACTGAGTGTTGCACAGCGCATTCAGGATCGCTTTCCCTCACTCCAGAACAAAGTGGCCAGTGCCGTTGAGTTTTCCCATCAGCAAGAAGATGACCTGCTGGCAGGATCGGCCACCATGCGGCAGGCTGTGATTGACGAGGTCACCGGAGAGTTGGCGGGGGTCCCTCTTGGCGAAGTGGTGCGCTACCGCCCGGCAGTAACTGCAAGTCTTGCTGCAGTGGCCACTCTGGCAGTCGTACTGCTCATTGCCCTTTTTATCCCAACCGGATCCGGAATCGCTCTGGCGAGACTAACAAATCCTTTTGGAGATACTGTCTGGCCTCAAATCAATCAACTTTTTTTTCGAAATCCTCCCACCCACATTCCAGTCGGTGGTCTCTTTGAGGCGGAAGTCGATGACAAAAAAGGGGTACTTCCGGAAGATGTCTTTATCGAATATCGATTTGGAGACGAACAGGGAATACGGTCGCTCCGCAATCCGATGCATTTTATTAATGGAATCATGGTGGCCCAACGTAAAAACGTCAAGCAATCCTTTTCGTATCGTGCGGTTGGAGGAGATGACGAAACACCCTGGCAAACTCTGATGGTTGTCACCCCGCCTCGCGTTGAAGCCCTCCAGGCTTCGGTCCACCCCCCCGACTATGCTGGATGGCCGACAACTGAAAGTAGAGGATCGATTACGGGACTTGTCGGGAGCACAGTTCAGATAACCGGCAACACAACCAAGAGCGTCAAATCGGCAACACTCAAAACGGAAACCGGTGACTCAAAACCGTTTGCCATCGATGGATTGCATATTCGTTTTCCGAGTGGATCCACGGAGCCCTGGGCACTGAAACAATCGGGCACCTACTCCCTCACCATGGTGGATGAGCATGGCATTGAAGGAGGCGGGAACGAGCAGTGGCAAGTGCATGCGATTTCGGACGAACCTCCAACAGTTAGCATCGAGAGCCCCATCCCGCAATCGCAGGCCAGTTTTGATGCAATGCTACCTGTCCGCGTGTTTGCCAAGGATGGACTGGCAATCCGAGACATTCTGCTTCGCTATACTCGCAGTGATCAACCGGAATCCGAGGAACAATCAATACTGCTTTTTCAAGGCTCCGATCATGCCCCTCCGCTTTCCAGAGAAGCTCTCAATGCGCATATGGCAAAAGGGGATCGCCGCCTCGAGCAATACCAGTGGGATTTGGCATCGCTTGATCTATCCGCTGGAACAGAGATTTCGTTCTATGCTGCCGCACACGACTACCAGCCTGCCGAGGGCAAGAGTGCACCGACCCATACGATTACTATTGTTTCTAAAGAGGAACTTGCCCAGCAGTTGGCAACCCGTCAAAGAGCTCTGCTTGCAGAACTCTCACGTGTGGTGGGACGAGAAAAACATTCCCACACCGATACCCGCGGCCTTCAAATCCAACTTGATGAACTTGGCCAACTCGACGAACGCGAATTGCACCAGTTGCGTGGGATCGAATTCACAGAGCGCGAGGTGCGGGAGGCTCTCACTGGAAATAACGAAAGCATTTTGCGAAAGGCCGATGCGCTGCTTGGAGAATTGAAGAACAACAAAATCGATCGGCCCCAGATGGTCGACCAACTCGAATCGCTTGGGCGATTGCTAAAACACGTTGAAGCGAACCATCTGGGCGCTGTCGAGCAGGAATTGACGAGGGCCCGCAAGTTTTTACAAACTGATTTTTCCGAGGATGAACAATCCGACGCGACAAAGGAAGATCCGACCGGAGACTCCCAACGAATCGATGCGTCACGGATGGAGGCAAGAGCTGCCCTAAACAATGCTGCCGAA
>JABABY010000249.1 GCA_014237955.1 Planctomycetota bacterium | reverse complement strand
TAACGTCTCAGCGACCGTTTTTTTCGGGGACTTCGTTGGCCCGCCAAAATGCAAGATGTATTGCCACATCGTGCCGTAGACCAAAAAGCTTGCCGCCTTGCCGGCGTCCAATCCTTGGCGAATCTGGCCGGCCGCCTGTTGGCTTTGAATGTTGTTGCGGATGTCCGCCTCATAATAACGGGCCAGCTGGGTCCACATTTCGTAGATCGTTTCATCTTGCCCAGCGCAGTCGATGATTGCTTTCATGACTCTGCCGTAAGCATGGAAGACATCGACACCGCCAACGATCGATTCATCGAGCCGCACCAGCAGTGGCCGTCCGTCATCTTCATACCAGGCCTTCGACCGTTCCATGGCAGCCACTTGCATCTCTAAAAGCAGAGGCATCACGACATCGCCAATCGTGTTGAAACTCTGGTAGAACGTCGCTTGTGACCAGGGCAATTCGTCCATTAACACTGGAACGGTGATCTCGCGGACAGGAATGCCGTTTTCCAGCATTTCGTGAAATCGGTTGACAATAGCGAGCTTGGTGCTTTCCCCTTCTGTGTGCTGCTGTTCGCCATTCATATCAACTCCCGACAAAGGCTTAAAACCGTTCCGGTTAAACTAGCATCGTATTACAGCCTCGCCAATACAACGTACAAAACAGGCAGCAAGAAAATCTCAACGGTTGTCAATTTCTCGAATCCCCACGATCCACGGCTGCTCTGCTGCGGGCAATTATATATTGAAAAATCTGATTTTCTGATTGCGGCCGCTGTGGCATTGGACGATCGGGATGCCCAGAAATTTTCCAAAAACACGCCGCTCCATTTTTCTAAACAGGCGCAAATCCGCTGACACACAGGTCCCGTTCACACGATCTGATGATCGTTTACATGGCAGCGGGGTCTCACGTCAACAGGGCTTTGTCAAATCACCGTGACGCTCTTTTTTTTGATTTGCTTTTCAGCTTCAGTAAGAAAATCGGATGCTCCGGATTGTCGGCGGCTGTGTTAAACTTGTTTTGAAACGAACGATCACGCCTGTCCATTTTCGTGTCGAGAAAATAGTATGCATGTCAATCCGCGCGATGCCGCTTTACTCCAATGTTTAATGGCATTGTTTTTGCTTTTCTCATTCGTTGCACAACTGGACGCGGAACAGCCCAAAAAGATTATCCTGCTTGCGGGTGAAATGGATGAAGGTCACCCGAGAGGCACGCATGAGTACCAGAAAACAGTGGAGCTGTTGTTGCGGGATCTGAAGCCTTTTGAAGAGCGCCTCAATTATCGAATCGAAGCCCACTACCAGGGTTGGCCAGAGGACGACACCACCCTGGATGACGCGGATACCATTCTGCTTGTTTCGGACGGATCGGACCGAGAGCTTGCTTCGCATCCTTTTCTTGCAGGGGATCGACTTGCCAATGTGGAACGGCAAATGAATCGGGGATGCGGGCTGGTATTGATTCACTGGTCGACGTTTTGGCCCGAACAATATCGCGATCAAGTGCTGAAATGGACGGGCGGTTACTTTGATTACGAAACGGGTCCCGAACCGCGACTCTGGTTTTCCAAGATTGACACCTTCAAGTCGGATTGTCTTGTTGCCAGCCCCCAGCATCCGGTGGCCAAGGGCGTCAAGCGGTTTCCGCTGAAGGAGGAGTTCTATTACAACCTGCAGTTTGCCGACGAAGAAATGGGGCATGTGACTCCCATCATTCAGACCCGCGCGCCGGATGAACCGGAATTGCAGACCGTGGCCTGGGCATTTGAGCGTCGTGCCGGCGGGCGAGGATTTGGTTTTACCGGCGGACACTTCTTTCACAACTGGCGGGAACCCAGCTTTCGCAAGATGGTGGAAAACGCAATCTTGTGGACGGCCGGAATCGATGTGCCACCGCGCGGTGTGATCACCAAACAGCAATCGACGCCTGCAGGCCAAGTCGACTTTCTGGACGACAAGAAGATCAACACGGTCATTATCACGGGCGATAACCACCCCGCTCACCTCTGGAGATCTACGACCGAGGTGCTGGTTGATACCTTGCGGCAGGATTCACGCATTGCCGTTGACACCGATACGATTGCGCTTTTGGAGGATCCGCGACTGCAAAATTATGACTCGATTGTTTTCAACTATTGCAATTGGCAAAAGCCCGGGCTCAGTGAAAAGGCTAAACGAAATTTCACGCGTTTTCTGAATCGGGGTGGCGGGCTGGTACTGGTCCATTTTGCGAATGGCGCCTTTCACTTTTCCCTGCCCGAGG
>JABABY010000248.1 GCA_014237955.1 Planctomycetota bacterium | reverse complement strand
TAGAAAAAACCTGATGCAAAACCATCACCACCGCCCACGCGATCGAGGACTTCCAACTCGCACCGGGGTGCTCTGTAGTGCTGCCCTCCGGCCCAGGCAACCGCGCTCCAGCTATGGTGGTTGGCAGAATGGACTTCGCGAAGTGTGGTGGCCACAATTTTGATTTGAGGAAATTCCTTCTGAACTTCGTCGATCAAGCTCAGAAAAACGGATGGATCGAGTTTGGAATCGGAAGTCACGTTCGGGCCGGAAAATCCCAGCCCCTTTTGCAGGTCCTCCTCGTTCCCTACCAGAACATCGACATACTGGACAATCTTCCGCAAGGTCTGCTGGGCCGTGTCGAGGCCGCCGGAATGGTTCCAGAGCAAGTTGCGGAAATTAAGATCGAACGAGACCACCGCACCGGCCGCCTTGGCGGCCTGCATGCCCTCAATAATCAAGTCCGGATTTGCTGTGGAGAGGGCTGCAAAAATTCCACCGCTGTGGAACCATCGGACGCCCTCGGCAAAAATAGTCTCCCAGGGAAAATCTCCCACTTTGAGCATCGCCGCGGCCTCGTTCGCACGATTGTAAAATACCACCGGTGGCCGGATGCCCTGGCCCCGGTCGCTGTAGACGGTAGCGATGTTCGGTCCGTCCACGCCGTTGTTGGCGAACTGTTTGAAGAAGGGCCGCACGCCCATTGCCCGGACCCGTTCGGTGACCAGTTCGCCCAAGGGATGATCGACCATGGCTGTGGCGATGGCCGTTCGCTGTCCAAAGCAGTTCGCGAGGTTCGCAGCGACATTGAATTCGCCACCACTGATATGGATCTGGCACTCGGTTGCTTTTCGAAATGGAACGATGCCGGGATCGAGGCGGTGTACGATCGCTCCGAGTGCGAGTATATCGATGGCCCCCTGGTCGGGGATGGCGAGAGTTGCATCAGCGGATGTCATCAACGGCTCAATTCGGGAAGAGAAGGCAGCGGGTACAAAGGGCAATCAATCCACTTTGCGAAAGGCTATGTGACTATCGCGCATCTGGGGGCCTGCCCGGATCGCGACATTTTACCCCTAGGACTGCAGGGCAGCAACGAGGCCCGATCTCTGCGAGGCTAGGTTTGTCAGCAAAGAAGGCAGGCTGAGAGAAATGCGGTGCTCTTAGGCGGCCGCGCGACGTCCCGTTTTGCCACTCGAGAGGAAGTCGACGAGTACGAGATGGACGACCCGTTCACAAGCCAACTCAGCGACCAACGCCACAACACGCTCGGGTAGATTGTGATGCTTGCCGAGTGCGAGATCGATCTGGTCTCGGATCACGGCGGTGGCGCGGGCACGCACGTATCCCCTCGCTTCATGGGGGTCCATATCAAAGATTAATGTGCGGACGCGGCTCCAGACCTTTTTCTCACTGCTAGTGGCAATCTCAACCGCCAGCCGTGATGCCTTTCGCATATGGAATCGATACCGAATGGCGTCAAGCAATTTCATCAACGGGAGCCTTTCACTTTCACGATTGCGTATAAAGGTCAGGATCTCTTTTCTCCATCGAGCGATCCGGCAGGTAAACTTCACTCGATCGAGGATGGACAAAGAACAAGGCAAAAATTCTTGCCACGGTAATGCGGGACAATCCGAAAAATTTGCCTATTTCCGCTTTTCTTACAGTGGATGTTCGGACAGTCGCACTTGACCCACCCGTATGAAGTACCTAAGTTAACCCACCAAATCAGTTGGCGCCGTAGGCAAGTGGCTAAGCCAGCGGATTGCAAATCCGCCACCATCGGTTCGAATCCGATCGGCGCCTCTCGATGTTTCCAAGGGTGTTGGCCCACTTCACTCTATTAGATCGTTGTGGGCATCGCGGTGAGGGTCTATGATGGGTGCAATCAGCCCCCCGCCCTACCCGATGAAAACAGCATCCCCGTGACTATTTTCCGGTACCCTGTCCGTTATTCCCGTCTTTTGGCATGTCTCTGCCTTGGGATCTCTGTTTTTCCGGTTGCAATGCCCCTCTCGGCGGCCGAAAATCCGCCCGGTGCTCTGCGGGGGCTTTTGCCGCGCAGCGATGAGCCGCCGAGTCAAAAATCGCCTCCGATGATTGTGATCCTCGGCGGGACCAACGCGCATCAGATGCAGCGGTTCGGCTATCTCGAAACGCTGCTTGCGGCCACAGCACCTGAGGCACCTCCCCGCATTCGGAATCTTGCCTGGCAGGCCGACACCGTCTATCGCCAGCAGCGACCGAGAAATTTTTTTCTCGGAGGGCTCGCACCTC
>JABABY010000247.1 GCA_014237955.1 Planctomycetota bacterium | reverse complement strand
TCTGGACGGCCGGCAGCAGTAGCGCCATGAGGATCACGACCACCACGATCACGATTAAAAGTTCGACGAGTGTGAAGCCACTGCGGAGCGAGAAACGCCGCTTACTACAGAGCATGTTATTGTTCCTTAGCGACTGTAGAAGACCAGTCTGAGGCAACGGGCTTGGCGAATGGCGAGAGCCGTGTCGGGGATCGCTACATCGGGCCGATTTCCCATCGCACTGGATCCCGCCGCTTTTTTTGAGCCCTTCTCGATAGAAATCCTATCACGTTGCAGGCGCATCGTCAATGAATACTTGCTACGGGTAGGTTCACCAGTAAAGTCGCTTGCGACATGGAGCTTTGATGGCAATTGTTTTAGATCAAATTGCCGTACGTTCTGTTCCGTCAGATTGAACCGTTTGATGGTGGCAGTGAAGTGAGGATGATCCCGTGAGGATCGACGAACCTAAATTGATTTTTCCATCGTCAAGCAACTGGACGCATCACTGCTATCGTGTTGGTGCTCTTGGTGGGGTTTGGCCTGCTCTCCGCGGTATGGAGGAGCCACCATTGTGGAGAATACTGGAGCGGCGAACCAAGTAGCGACGCAACGCTTGTTGTGTCTTTAGCGACATTTTGGTTCCACCAGCGTCCAGATCGGACAGCCGCGGTATTCGTTTCAATGCGCCTGAAGCTTTGTTTGTGATACTCGTGTTACTCAGGTCCAAATATTCAAGATTTCGGGCACGGTGTAACGTTGCCATGCCATGATCCGTTATAGAGGTGCCTCGCAAAGAGATACTTCGGACACTGTCCGGAAAGGGGAACGCGAGAAGGTCATCGTCTGTAATGGCCGAATTGCTGAAATCGAGGTGAAGTTGTAGTTCGCCATTGAGCCATTGAATTTCCTCACCATAACGACTCAGCCGCACTTCCGGTTCACTCGGTTCTTCTGTTGCTGGCCCAAGGTGTTCTGGGGTTTCCTGCTCGGTCAGAGGCACTCTGGGAAAAGACTTCATCGGCAATGGATGCCCGGCTTCCACGTGACGCTGATTGAGATAGCCGCTCAATTCCTCAAATGCTTCGCGAGATATGTTGAGTGCGATGATGCTCGCCTTCCACACCTTTGGCTGCTCCTTGATTAGAGGGAGCACCTCATCTGTAATTTCCGTGCTGGTTAGATCGAGTTGCTCAAGATTACGTGCCCGCTTTAATTCCGCCACACCTCTATTGGTGATTGCGGTATGGCTGAGCGAAATACTCCGAACGGTGTCGGCAAACTCGAGATTTTGCAGGTCCTCGTCAGTGATTTCCGTACCTGTGAAATCTAAATGGGCGTGGATTTGGCCCCCTATATCGGCGACAAGATCAGCGTATTGGCCATGGTTTTCGATGGCGCGGTTCGAACAACCACCAATAAGGGTGGCGGCCATTGGTAGAGAGCAGAACAAAGCGATTTGAGAAAAACGAATGAGCGGATTATATATCATGCGATCTTTAAGAGAATGTTCCGAGTGCTTGCTTACTGCTTTTCTAACAGCGCCAGCGGAATCTGCGGCGTGGTGCATCAAGGTTGCAGTCGTACACCATTGTCTATTTCTGCTAGTGCCGCGACCGCCATGCAGGTGGCAAGATGTCGGCCGCAATCTCCCGCCGGTCGGCCGCCTTCGGGTGCCCAACTTCCATGGTCATGGCCGGCTGGATTGACGGTTTGCGCCGCCGCCAAGGCGGCCCGGACACCGGTCAGATAGGTGTTATCTCCCGCATAGTGCGCGGCCCGGCTGCCGAAGAACGTGTGATAAGGATTTGCGGTCGGCGCGATATTCGTCAACCACCAGGAAATAGCTCCATGATTCCCTGCGGTGCCAAGCAAGAGGCGACCCATGATCGCGCCGGCATCCAGGCCAATATTATTGTGCCCCCAGGTCCCATAGTCGTAGTGTGTTGCTAATCCATCAACAATTGGGAAGCCCTCTTTTTCCAGTTCCATCGAGTCCAGTGATGCATCGGCAATTGCAAATTCGTTGGCATCGACGTTGATACCGGCCATCGCAGATGCTTTAATTGCCAAGATACCCCATCCGGCATTGAGAACATCTGCCCAGGCATAATTTTCATAATGAAAATCATTCGGGTGATGATGATTGCGATAATGCCAGCCGCCCTTATTGCAAACAATTCGGATGGGGTGCCAGGTCTGATCAGGATCGTAGGGGCACCGCTCCTGAATGGTAAAATTTGTTCCCAATTGCACCGATGCCCGCAGCCGTTGCTTGTCGATTTCACAGTTTGCTCCTGTCAAATCTTCACAGGAGGTACTTCCACTCATTCCCCCATCGAGTGCGAGATCCATTGC
>JABABY010000246.1 GCA_014237955.1 Planctomycetota bacterium | reverse complement strand
TAGTCCGCTGCGGCGGCAGAGAGGGTGACCGTCTGCGTGCCATCCACGGCACTGTCATCAACTGCCGCAATGTCGACCGTGGCGCTGCTCTGTCCATCGAGAAAGGTTACCGTGGCCGGTACGGTGGCTTCACTCGTATCGTCACTGGTCAGGGTGACCGTTAGATTCCCCCGCGGATCGGTTCGCGTTACGGTGGCCGTTGTCGCTGCAGCGCCCGCCGCCTCCGATACCGAGGCGTCGGCGAGCGCGACACTGAGTACCAGCGGTACATCGTCATCGGTCACCTCGAGGAAAAAATCCCACTGTGTCTGGTTATGTTGCAGGCGGTAGCGGTGATTATCAGGACCCCAGCCGTCAACTTCGATGATGCCGTCGTCGCCGATGCCGTCGTTGTATACGTTGTGTCCGTTGGCCATGAGATCATCGTAGAGATCTTGGCTGTTCGAATAGGGAACAAGCCCGTCATCGACAGCGTGTAGCACGATTCCATTCAGGGTGGGCGTGGGGGACGGGCCAGTCGGTACCGGTGGTGTACTACCTAGAAAAAAAGAACCACCAAGACCGCCAGAATGCGTTGCAAAGGCCGCGATGTCGTCGCTGCGATATCTTGCTACGTAGTAGCTGAAATAGGCGCCCCACGAATGACCGGTCGTGAATATCTGGGACGTGCTGATGTTGTAGTTCGTGTCTGCCCAGTCAATCATATCATCCACGAAAGACAGATCTGAGGAGGTGCCGCCGGCGCCTAAATCCCAAGTCTTGAAAAAACCTAAGGATTCAGGGAACAGGACAATAAATTCGTTTTCATGCGCAGTGGTTTGCCATCCGTAATAACCATTTTCCGCCGATCCCCCGCTTTGTTCACTGCTGTTGCCGCCCATCCCGTGAAACATGAACAGAAGCGGCGTTGGTGTCGATGGATCATACGACTCCGTCACATAGTAGCCAAAGTTCCTTCCATTGATCGTCGTATAGTCAGGCGAATAGTCGGGTGAAGATGAAGCAGCCGCGACAATTGGTCCAAGGCCATCAGCATCGACAAGGTTATTTGACGCTGCTAACTCCTGCCCCTCAAACGGTGATCCGGCGATGAGCACATCACCGATCGGATCAGGGGTAATGAGGGTCACACCACTCAGCATGCGTCGCGTTTCGAGCGATTCGCAACAAAGTGTTCTTTTGTTGGAATCGCCACGTATTGCCAATGTAGATCCAGAGTTTTTGCGGGGCCTGAGAAGGCCAGTTAGCCAGTTTGAAAATACCACTTCCCGGTTCTCCGTTTAGTTCGGGTGCTGAGGACTTTAGATGTCAGCGAAGTGGCATGAATCAACTGGCCATGTGATTCGATAGTTTTCTAAACCATTAGCTTTCGCTGTCGTCGTATTAATACGCGTCCCTACACACAGAAGTTCTCCCCCATTGCATTGTGTTCACAGTATTTTATTTTTTCAACAGTATTTTGTGGGTTTATGCGCAATATACGCATAGATAAATTTTTAACTGTGATTTGCAAAAATCGCTGCCATCAGGAATTCTTTGCGCGAGTAAAGTGGGCTATGCGAAAAAGTATCACATCGTAATGCTTGCGCTATTGGCAACGCCGCCTTGTTCGCGGTCGCATAGAGAGGTGTCGATCAGAAGTTTTTGCGGCTTACTGTGTTCCCCTTCTTGTAATGGATTTCTTTCCCCTTTTTGCCACTTTCATACCACCAAGTCTCAACCCCTTCTTGTACGCTGTTCTCCCAATGGGACTCATACTGCTTCTTTTCGTTCGGATACCACCAAGTCTCAAGGCCTTCTTTCACACCGTTCTTCCAATAAAATTGCTTCCACTTATGCCCGTTTTTATGCCATGAAACCCAACGTCCGTCTCGCTTGCCGTTCTTGTAATGGTACTCTGCCTCCTTCTTTCCGTTCCAATACCACCACGCCTCAAGGCCTTCTTGCAAGCCGTTTCTCCAAGTGCGTTCCAACTGCTTCTGACCATTCCTATACCACCAGGTCAACGGGCCATCTTTCTTGCCCTCCTTCCAATGGGCCTCGGACCCTTTTTGGCCGTTTGCATCCCACCAAGTCTCAAGGCCATCTTTCTTGCCGTCCTTGTAATGGATTTCCCACCGCTTCTGGCCATTCTCGTTCCACTTAGTCCAAAGGCCATCCATCTGGCCCTCCTTCCAATGGGCCTCGCTTTTCTTCTGGCCGTTTTCATACCACCCAGTCACAAGGCCATCTGGGTGGCCGTCTTTGTAATTGCCCCAAACGCTCCTCTGGCCGTTTTCGTGCCACCTAATCGCAAGGCTTTCTAGCTTGCCATCCTTGTAATGGAACTCCCACAACTTCTTGCCGTTTCTACGCCA
>JABABY010000245.1 GCA_014237955.1 Planctomycetota bacterium | reverse complement strand
GTCTTGTCCGGTGGGCCGAGGTGGGTATACTGTTTGTTTGGGTTTTTTGAGGCATTGCGGCGGTGTTCTGACGCGTGTCTAGGGTTTTCAGGAGTGATGCGATGGCGAGGATTTGCGAAGTTTGCGGCAAAGGCCCCCAGATGGGCAATCGGGTGCAGACCCGCGGTAAAGCCAAATACCTTGGCGGAGTTGGTACTAAGGTGACCGGGATTACCCGGCGTCAATTCAAACCGAATCTACAAAAAGTTCGCGTCAGCACTGCCAAGGGGACCAATACATCGCTTCTGGTTTGTACGCAGTGCCTCCGCAGTGGGGCGGTGACCAAACGGGTGAAAGCCAAGCCGTTCGTCCTGCCGGTCAAATAAAACATTTCGCGACCGGACCTCAGCGGGCCGGTACCCGCTGGGCTCTCTGTCGCCCATTTCGCGGATAACCACTAATATGGGCCTCTCCCGTGAAGATGTAACAAAGGTTGCTCAGCTTGCTCGGTTGGAGCTTTCTGAGACAGAAATTTCCGCATTGGCATCCCAGCTTGGAGACGTACTTACCTATATCGAGCAACTCTCAGAACTCGATACCGAAGGAGTGGAGCCGATGGCCCATGCGGTAGAAATGGTCAACGTGTTGGCGGAGGATGTAATCGAGGGGAGTGTTGACCGTGAGCAGATACTCTCAAATGCGCCGAGTCGTGACGATACCTGTTACCGCGTCCCGCCCGTATTGGGCGAATGAAGGTAAACCCGCCCCGGCAAATGTCTTTGTCGTGACCGGCCCTGAGTGATGGTTTTGAAAGATGGCACTCATTGAACAATCGGCAACCGAGCTTCTTGGCCTCCTCCAACGGGGCGAAGTCAGTTCGTGCGAACTGACCGGTGCATTTCTCGATCAAATTGATGCGCACAATCCGCATGTGCATGCGTTCCTTCGAACCGATCGAGATTGTGCGCTGCAACAAGCAGACCTGATCGACACGAGGCGGGCACATGGAGAGCCAGTTGGATTGTTGGGGGGACTGCCGGTAGCGGTCAAGGATATACTTTGCACACGCGGTACGGTAACCAGTTGTGCGTCAAAGATGCTTGAAAATTACATGCCGCCGTACGATGCAACCGTGGTTGCGCGACTCAAACAAGCCGACGCAGTTATTCTCGGTAAGACGAACATGGACGAGTTTGCGATGGGGGGGTCGTGTGAAAACTCTGCCTTCGGCCCGACCCGCAATCCGTGGAATACCGGATGCATCCCCGGGGGTTCGAGCGGAGGTGCTGCTGCGTCGCTGGCCGCCTCAATGACACCTCTTTCGATAGGAACTGATACCGGTGGGTCTATCCGGCAACCGGCGAGCCATTGTGGCATCGTGGGACTCAAGCCAACGTATGGCCGGGTGAGTCGCTATGGCCTGATTGCGTTTGCCAGCAGCCTCGATGCGGTCGGTCCGCTGGCCCGCTCGAGTGAAGATGTTGCGCTTCTACTGGAGGCGATTGCTGGCCATGATGCCCGCGATTCCACATCGATCGATCGGTCGGTGGGTGATTATCGGGCGGCAACCCGTCGGCCGCTTGAAGGTTTGCGGCTAGGTATGGTCTTAGAACATTTTGGCGAACGGCTTGATTCCGAGGTTGCGCAAAAGGTTCGAGATGCCATAGATCTGTTTAAGGATCTTGGTGCATCTGTCCAAGAAATTGCGATGCCACACAGCCAATACGCTATTTCTGCCTACTATATCATTGCGCCTTCTGAGGCATCGAGTAATCTGGCGCGTTATGACGGTGCGCACTACGGCTTTCGCGCTGATGCAGCAGATTGGGCCGATGGTGGCGCCGATGAGAATCCGTTGGTACAAATGTACCGCTCGACAAGAGCTGAGGGTTTTGGCGCGGAGGTGAAACGGAGGATCATGCTAGGCACATATGCCCTCAGCGCCGGCTATTACGACGCCTATTATCTCAAAGCACTCAAAGTCCGGCGACTGATCGCTCAGGATTATCACAATGCGTTTAAGCAGGTCGATCTTATTGTAGGTCCGGTGACCCCATCGCCGGCATTTAAACTCGGCGATAAATCTGAGGACCCGCTTTCGATGTATTTGGTGGACCTGTACACGGTCGGGGCAAATCTAGCAGGTATCCCCGCGTTATCTCTCCCCTGCGGTTTTTCATCCACGGGCTTACCGATTGGTATCCAGTTGCAGGGCGCAGCGCTTTCGGAAGAACTCCTTTTACAGGCAGCGGGTAGCTATCAGAGGCAAACGACGTGGCATATGCAGCGTCCAGATTTGGCATGAACAGACACCCATCACAAGATCCAATATTCAAAAAAGGAAATTCAAGGATGAGAATATTCAGCCGATTCGCGATAGCCATTCTTTTGCTTGGCATGCTCCTTCCGCTCCGAAATGTAGCTGGGCAG
>JABABY010000244.1 GCA_014237955.1 Planctomycetota bacterium | reverse complement strand
ATGTACTTTCACGACAACAACTCCTGTATTCAGTTTGCCCAATTTAATTTGTTTTCGGCTTCATCGATGGTTGCAAAGGCGCAATGACAAACATCACACTTCAAACGTTCCAAGACGATGGTCGGATCAAAGAGACCCGAGCTGATTGCCAGCCTGTGCCATCGGATGGGGGCGAAAGTCTCCCAAATGAGGGGGGGGGCGTCCAGGCCGTTTTGTGCTGGCAAGAGTGTGGTAGTGAGTATAACGCCCCACTTTTTGCGCTGAAAAGTTGGCTCTGGCAAGCAGTGGTTGCATTGCCTGCAGGCAATCTTTTTCTTACCATAAAGGCCCAAAGCGGATCACAGTAAGATCTTGGTGATGGGTTTGTCTTGCAATGGTTTTTTATCTCCCAGAACAATGATGCGGATAGAGTTATGGCGTCAGAGAGGATTGGTTTCATCGGTGCCGGACAAATGGCTCGAGCCATTGCCCAGGGCCTAGTGCGTGCGGACATGATTCGGGGCGAGCAGATTTGTGCGAGTGACCCGGATGCCCAGGCTAGAGACGTCTTTGAGGAACTGGTACCCGGTGCGAATGTGGGTACGGAGAACCTAGAGGTCGTTTCTGCAGCAGACACCATTATTCTTGCGATCAAGCCACAGCAAATGGAGATGGTGGTTGATGGGATTGCGGCCGCAGTGGACGACTCAAAACTGTTGATCTCGATTGCAGCGGGTGTCAAACTTTCTCAGCTTGGCGCACAGCTTGGCGACCGATCCCGTCTGATCCGTGTGATGCCCAATACCCCATGTCTCATCGGGGAGGGGGCCAGTGGCTACGCTCTCGGAGCGGGTGCAACAGAAGAAGATGCCGAGTTTACAGCTCGGATGCTCCGCAGTGTGGGGCAGGCCTTTCTCTTGGAGGAACAATTGCTGGACGCGGTGACAGCACTATCCGGTTCTGGCCCGGCTTTTTTCTGTGCAGTCCTCGAGGCCCTTCGCGATGGTGGCTCTCGTATGGGTTTGCCAGCCGATGTGGCCAACCGTCTCGTGTTGCAGACAATGGCCGGGACGGCCGCAACGCTGCAGGCGACAGGTGAATCTCCGGAATCGCTGAGAAAACGGGTCAGCAGCCCCGGCGGCACAACGCTGGCGGGTCTAGCTGCCCTCGAGTCACACTCTCTGCACGAAGCACTCGTTGCTGCCGTCGAGGCAGCTACCGAACGATCGCGGGAACTTGGCAGTTAGTGAACGGACTGCGTTGTGCCATCTTATTGCGGCGTTGCTTCTTGGGTAAGCAACCCATGGTGACGAAGCCAGTTCACACATCGCGTTGTCCAGTCCGCTGTCGATGGAACCGAATAGGCGAGTCCTAGACCGTGTCGTCCTCGCTCATAAATGTGCAACTCTGCCGGGACATTTGCCTTACGGAGCGCAAGATAAAACGCCACGCTGTTTTCTGCAAGCACACCAGTATCTTCTCCGGTATGCCAGAGAAACGTGGGTGGTGTTTCTGAAGTGACCTGCTTTTGACTAGAGAGTTTTGCGAGCATCGCTTGGTCGGGATTCTCACCGAGGAGATTTTTCTGCGACCGGCGATGGGTGTAGGACTCCCCCAATGCGATAAGTGGATAGCCAAGAATGACGAAGTCAGGACGGCTGCTGACACGTTCGATAGGATCCGTTGCGTTTGGTTTTCCTTCGGCAAAATGCGTTGCTGCCATGGATGCTAGGTGTCCGCCCGCAGAAAATCCAATGATTCCCACGCGATCGGGTTTGATTCCGTAATTTTCCGCACCTGCCCGAACCATGCGGATTGCCCGCTGTGCGTCTTCCAGGGGTGCAGGATACCCATACCCCCGGCCCTGATGACGATATTTACAAACAAAGGCCGCGATTCCTAGACTGTTGAGCCAGCGTGCAATCTCTTGGCCCTCATGGCCGTCTGCCAGATTGCCATATCCGCCACCCGGAAAGATCACGACACCGGTACCGACCGATGTAGCCGCTTTCGGAAGGTATATTTCGAGCGTAGGGGAATCGTTGGGGGTCTTTCCCAGGGCGTGTGGGGCTCCATCGGGCCAGAGCATTTTGACATGCGGTTCTGAAGAGCCCGCCTTCTCCGTTTGCTTGGTTCTCAGCCCTTCCTCTAGGGGCCGGACCCAGATGTTTCGGAAGCGGACCGGGTCGCCGTGAAACTGAATATGCATCGGTAGTGTATCGGCGTGTGGCCGGTAGGCGGGCGGACTGTCCCAAGCGGTACTCCCCTTTAATTCAAAATCATTTTGTACGACCACTCCGTTATGGAGTACAGTCATCGCTGCCGGTCGCAGAAGCGTTCCCTTATCAGCGAAACGTGGAGCGCGGAAAATAATATCCATGCTTTGCCACATTTCCTGTATTCTCGCTTTATATCTTGCAAAGGAATCTCCTTCAGTGTAGATTATTTCTTTAAAATTAACTTTGTCGTATGCAGAATATGGATTTTTTTTTCTGATATCATT
>JABABY010000243.1:2236-2488 GCA_014237955.1 Planctomycetota bacterium | reverse complement strand
CCATGTCATCGGTATCGATGCCACCACCACCGCTGCGACTATCTCGGACCGTCACGCGAAAGTTCATATCGCGATCTGTCGTGGGGAGCGTCTCGCCCACCACCGTGCTGCCATCAACTACATCTGAGAGGCGGGGAAAGACCCGCTCGGGACTGGTGGTCGGTGTCCAGGAACGGAACAGGGGGCTCTGGCCGTTATCCCCGTCGTTCACTCCCTGCTGGGCACCGAGGTCACGCTGCTCCCAGCAGTAGG
>JABABY010000243.1:0-2226 GCA_014237955.1 Planctomycetota bacterium | reverse complement strand
GTCAATCTCCCACATTGGCCTTGGCTCAGGGGGGTATGAGCCGGAATTGGCCACACAAACGTCTATCCCCCCAATCTGCGAGACGATCTCGGCCACCATCTCGTCAAGGCTTATCGAGTGGAAATATGGGTCGCTGTTCGACTGCAAATCATCGCTGCCCATGATGCCGGCATACCCCATGATCGTCGAAGCGCTACCCGGCTCCATGGCGGTGCTTGCGTTCCGATTGCCATTATTTCCGTTGAAGGTATGGTTGGCACCGAACTGGTGGCCCATCTCATGGGCTACATAATCGACATCAAAGGGATCTCCGATCGGCGAGCCCTGGCCCGTCACGCCCTCAGCCTTACTGCCGCTGTCACCAATGACCCCGAGTCCTGCGACACCCCCTCCTCCGGTACTGAATACGTGACCGATGTCGTAATTCGCACTGCCGATGACGCTGTCGATAGTCGACTGATTTTGGCTCAACATCGCGAAGCCATTATTATTGCTGTACGGATCGGTCGAGGAGTTGGTGTAGACCAGTTGGTCGTTGTTGGCCACAAGTTCCATGCGGACCGCGATATCATCCTCGTATATACCGCCAACCCGATTCATGGTCGTAACAATCGCGGCCATGGCGAGTTGGACCGTACCGCCGTGATAGGTGGTATATTCTCCAGTGCATGCGACCGCCAGTTCGTACGTTCGCAGCTCGGTGCCGTGGGCGAGTAGGGGGGTTAGAGTGCCGTCGCCTAACGATGAATCACCGTATGTTTGGAGAATGTTTTCGGTTTCGGCCGACTCGTTGTGCGCCGATACAATGGTCGCACAGTCCGGGCAGCAACAGCCCCCCGCGTGTTCTCCATCTGCATGCGTGTGTCCGTCATCCAGCTCACATCCCACCTCCTGTGTTAGGCAGGAAAAGCCGTCCTCAGCATCTTTGAGATAGTCCGTTTTGAAGTAGCTGATATAGGGTCCGTCTGCTTCAAGGTGGTAAAACGGATCAACGTAGTAGCTACCGCTTGCCGAAAGAATTTGAGCGTGGAAACCCTGGGGTGTCAGGTCGAATCGGACGGACGCACTCGGGTCGTCGATGCCGCGGCCGACAAACGTTTCGATCTCGGGAAATTTGGCCGCCAACTCCGGGGCCATGATCGGGGATTCCCAGTAGGCAAATTGCTCAAACTGGCCTTCGGGTGTCGGGAGCGTGATCAACTCACCGGTTGCACCGGAAAATTCCATCGGGGCCGCCGCGAGCCGCTCTACAAGCAGATTTTGGTCGAGCGAAAAACTTTCGTAACTACTTGCTGTCAGATAAGAGCTGCCACCCGAGGAAGAGTCCGTGAGGGCAGCCGTTTGCGTTCCATCGAGAGAATGCCAGAGGCCACTTGCATCAAAATGGGCTTCGGAAGTGCCCGGCAGTGGATCTTCTGAGGGGTCGTAGCTAACACCGCTGAGAACGAGCCGCGGTTCAAGTCGCTCAGATTGGCAGGTGATCAGCTGCGTTCGTTGTTCGGTCTGATGGCCGCTGAGCCAGACTGCCCGTAATCGACTCAAGAAGTTTTGTTTTGATCTATGCGAGCTGGTAGATCGAAATACGCGTTTTCCCATTGGCTACACCAATGTCCATTCTGTTCCGCAAACAGCCCCGTCGACGGATATCATACGGTCCTGGTCCTGGCCGATCCATTACCGGAAAAATAAAATGCCACCGTGCCTCTGTGAGTGGCGGCAAAACTGCAGATTCCGAATATCTAACGATAACGGTAACCGTATCTCGGTATTCTAGATAAAAAGCCTCTTTTTCGCAACTATTTTGGTTAAAAAGTAACCTCGTGTCCCGACAAACAGCAGTGAATTGCCAAAATGGAATGATGGTGGCTGTCTAGCGGACAGTAAAAGGCTCTGATCGGACCGATTGTGTTTGTTCGGTATCGAACGGAATCGGGAACAAACAAGCCAATTGTTGACATCCCCTAGTGCGACTGCAAAGATGTGGCGGCTGAAACAGATTCTTTCCTTCCAAACATCTCACCCCGCTTCTTCGAGGGGTCTGCCGATGCGATTTTTTACTCTTCTTTTATTTTTTTGTGCTTCGGTTTTTCTTGCGCTAGCTGCAGTGGCAGCCCCGCCTAATATTGTCCTCATCCTGGCAGACGACATGGGCGTTGGAGATCCCGGTTGCTACAACCCAGCTTCAAAAATTCCCACTCCTAACATCGATCGACTCGCTCGAGAGGG
>JABABY010000242.1 GCA_014237955.1 Planctomycetota bacterium | reverse complement strand
AGAACACCGAGAACATATTTCGTACCAACATCTTCGTTGACGGTTACAAATTCCACCGTTCGATCATCTTCCATGCCAGTGCGCCAGAGACTACCGGCTGTGCCCAATTCCAACTTACCCCGCGCTTTGAGTGCCTCAGCTTGCTTGAGCGTGAGCTGTTTGCCTGTTGGCTTACCAGTGATATCGATCTCTTGAAACGGATCCTTGGAGTCCGCACTTCGAACATAGTAATTGCGACTGTTCGTGGTAATCGATTCCTGCGGCTGTGAAAATAATTTGTAGAACAAAAAGGACATCATCCAATCGACCGTGGTTGCAAACCCGTGGTCGACTCTCTGGACAAAACTGGGAGCCGGTGGCTTTTCCGTTGGTTGCACGGGCAACGGAATCAAACTGTCCGAAAGCACCGGCAGAGGAGAGGTATTTTCAAGCTGGCGAGAATCCGGTGGAACAGGACTCTCTGCCGTCTGCGCAACTCCACGAGAAGGCACGCCTAAAGCAAATACGAGGGAAGCAGTGATCCCAATAATGAAGAGTCTGCAAAAAATTCGCTTTCCGCTTGTATCTCTTATATGGGACATAAGCTGCCTCAAAAAACGATGTGTTAAGTCCAACCCACTCGGCCCACTTGATATCGCATAAACATGCTATCTGTCAACAGGTTACGACGCTCGCCAACCATTAGATGGGTGGTTTAACAAACATACCCTTGTGTAAAATGCATTAAGTTTTATAGTGAAGCAGTTCTACACGATAACTCCAGAACCCTGGGATAAGGTGCTTTATGTCCGCTGCAAACACCGGTGCAACCGCCGAACGAACGGATCGGACTGTTCTCGACCTGCTCTGCCAATCGGATTCGGTCACGGTCGGCGACTTGGCCCGTGAAATGGGAGTTACCGCCACCGCAGTCCGCCAGCGACTCAACCGCCTGATGGGGCAGGGGATGGTTGCACGGACTACGGCGGGCAGCAGTCGCGGTCGTCCCAGCCACCACTATCGTCTGACGGAAAAAGGGCGACGAACGACGGGTGAAAATTTTGCGGATCTTGCCCGGGCACTTTGGAAAGAAATCCAGGAAATCGAAGATGCCGATGTTCGCAAAGGACTAGTCAGCAAACTCGCCAGTGGACTTGCGAACGCCTATGCCCCGACGATGACAGGTACCACCCCCTCCGAACGGATGCTAGAAATCAAGCAGATCTTCAGCGAAAGAGACGTCCCTTTGTCGGTTGATGAATCCGAATCCCTTCCCAAACTCACCGTTCATGCCTGTCCCTATCCGGATTTGGCAACAGAAAACCATCGGACGATTTGTGCCATGGAAAAGAGCCTCTTTTCCAATTTGCTGATGGAAGATGTTACGCTCACGACCTGCCAACTCGACGGTGCAACGTGCTGCACCTTTGAGATGAACTGATTGCAAAGTATATTATACCGTTGATTACAGTGCCCTACTTTGTCAGTCTGTGCTTTGAACCCACTACATGGAAACGATGAAATGACCAAGCCCTGGATCGAAGGCCGTTTCGAAGAAAATGTGATCACTACCACGATCGAGCAGGGGATTAACTGGGCTCGCCAGTCGAGCCTCTGGCCAATGACTTTTGGACTGGCCTGTTGTGCCATTGAGATGATGGCCGCCGGGGCAAGCCGTTATGACATCGATCGTTTTGGCGCTGGTGCATTTCGTGCCACACCCCGTCAGGCTGATCTGATGATTGTTGCCGGCACCGTTACCTACAAGATGGCCAGCCGCGTGCGGCGGCTCTACAATCAGATGCCCAATCCAAAATACGTCATTGCCATGGGAGCCTGTACCGTTGGCGGTGGCCCTTATTTCAAGTACGGTTATCATGTGGTCAAGGGCGTCGATCTCGTCGTCCCAGTGGACGTGTATGTCCCAGGCTGTCCGCCTCGACCCGAATCCCTGCTTGAGGGCCTGATGCGGATTCAGGACAAAGTCAAAGGCCAAAAAATTACAAAGCGGAACGGCACCCGGATCTCCGACGAACTTCCAGTGCCGCATCACAGTGGCTATGCGGAGCCAGGCACTGAAATTGATCCGCTTTTTGATCACCAAAAAATCACGGGTTGAGATATTCTTTTTCTTGGACAGAACAAATGACCGAATCATTAAAAGTTAATAACCTTCACGTTTCTGTAGAAGACAAGCCTATTTTGCATGGCGTCAACATGGAGATTGCCCGTGGTGAAACCCACGCGCTGATGGGACCGAACGGGTCGGGTAAAAGCACACTCGGGCTCGCCATCATGGGACACCCTGGTTACAAAGTGACCGAAGGTGACATTGAGCTTGCCGGTGAAATGATTGGCGAACTCGCCCCTGACCAACGGGCACGCCGCGGGTTGTTTATGGCATTCCAGCGACCGATGGCTATTCCAGGTGTGAAAATGGCCGACTTTCTTCGTCACGCCACAACCAATGTGCGTCAACCAGATCGCAAAGAGGGAGAAGAGTTGATTCCTATGCGACAATTC
>JABABY010000241.1 GCA_014237955.1 Planctomycetota bacterium | reverse complement strand
CTGGCCGGTTTTTCATCAATGGCTGCAAGTAAGTCGGGACTTTGCTCAATGGTCGCGGGAGCGAAGGGACCGAGAACCATTTGTCCGGTAACGCTTGGCTGGACAAGAAGGGTGAGGAACTTAATCAGCAGCGCGGCGAGGCCCACGAAAAACATCGTGGTTGCAATGTATTCTACCGGGTGGCTTGCAAAATATCGGGTGATCAGTGGATCCTGCATGTGTCCGGCGCGGATGGCAATGTAAAAAGCAGCCGTTGCAATTCCGCCCCAAAGCACGGGCCACTTCATGATCGCCAGCGATACCGAATCGTTGTTCCGCTTTTTGCTCTTAGGCACTAGTAACCCTCTTTCTCCGTAGCGTTTAACGTTGTTTTCTCAAGTCCCGCTGAATGTCCTCAGGATCGGTATAACCGGCACAGTTTAATGAGGGGAATCTTGAAAAAAGGCGTTTGAAAGAGGTCGCATCGTTTTGACAATGTGCCCTGGTGATGCCATGAAATGACGGGGGTCGAACTTGGGCCTAAAAATATAGGCCCGACCTTCTTCTTGCAATTGAGGATAGCAAGGCGCGCGCTAGCGTTGCTGTCAGCCTGGATATATTGGCTACCTGATCGGCATTATTCGCGATAGGTTGCGAAACAGTTGGGCGTTTCCCAGAGGCACGCTTCGGTAATCGGGAAACCCTCCTCGCGGGCATGATCGAATATCAATTTTGCAATGTTTTCCGCTGTCGGATTGGTATCAATCAAATAGACCGGTTCACCCATCTCGAGAAGCAAGGGAGCTACGGGATCATCTTTGCACAGAATCATCCGGTGATCGAGTTTTTCGTCGATCCAGTGGCTGACCACTTTCTTGATGTCACTAAAGTCGAGGACCATCCCACGATCATCGAGTTCGCTCGCCTGGAATGAAATCACGACGCGGCCATTGTGGCCATGCAAATGACGACATTTGCCGCTGTAATTGAGGAGGCGATGTCCGTAGCAAAAATCAATTTTTCGTGTGACGAGATACATGCAAAGTGTGGCTGGAGCGAACGGGGCCTCAAATATTAGTCGACGCCTTTCAGTTGGCGGGATATCCCAGTATCGGCGAAAAAGGCCACACTTTCCAGCCACCTAGCCGCGCAAAGGATGAATGTGGTTCGAAGCGGCGAGGAGTGGTGTTGGTTGACAGCATCGGAGCCTTGATTCCTAATATAGTTTGACCGTACTTTGGTGTATCTTTGCCTGTAATCGCGGTAAAGGGAAGAAACAGATGAACGCTCTTTTTACAATCTCGCCAATCACACTTGCGCTGCTAATCACGCAATCCGCAATCGTTTCCGAGCCACTGTTTGCAGAACCGCAAGCTGAAGTGCAGTCGGACAATCGACGAGCTGCGCCTGGCGAAGAGAGCCAGGTCAACTCTTCTCGGCGGTCGCCCGAAGTACTCGATCAACAGCGCGAATCGCTTTTGACGGAAGAAAAGACACTCATCCGAAGAATTGACGAGGTCGAGCAAGAACTTGCGCGGGAAGAGAATCCCGAAAAGGCCGAGAGATTACGTGCCGAACTGGCGGGCTTCAAGCAAAGAATCGTTCAGATTTGGAGAGAGATAGATGAGATAAATCTGGGCGAACGTCAAGAAATGGAATTTCCCGAACCGGTTCGACGGCAGCTAGAAGAGCTTCACGTTGCCGCAGAGAATTTACGCGAGGTAGGTATGGACCGGGAAGCGGATCAACTCATCGCCGAAGCAGATGCGTTGATGGATCGGCATCACCACACAAACAGATTTGAGGATGAAGGACGCATTGGCCATCGGCGAATGGATGAGCTTACAGAGGAAGTCGGGCATCTGCGACATCAAGTCGAACAACTCCGCGCAGAAATCGACGAAATGTACGATCTTTTGGATAACGCACTAGGGCTCGACGAGTCTTTTGACCCACTTGATCGGCAATCCGATGGGAGTGGCGAAACATCGAATGATCGATAGGAAGTGCTACTAATAGCACCGCATCCTGCGGCAGATGGAAACGCAGCAATTAGCGGTTTTGCTTCTGCTGCGGGGAAGGCGCTTCTTTTTCATCGAGATCGGCGATTTCTATAATCGAACTGTCTGGCCCGGCCATTTCACGAATTTCCTCAGTGATTTTCATGGAACAGTATTTTGGCCCGCACATGCTACAGAAATGAGCACTCTTGAATGTCTCTTCTGGCAGTGTTTCGTCGTGCATCCTCTGGGCCGTTTCTGGGTCGAGCGAAAGCCGGAATTGTTCATTCCAGTCAAAGGCAAAGCGGGCCTTAGAGAGTGCGTCATCGCGGTCCTGGGAGCCAGGTCGTTGCCGGGCAAGGTCTGCGGCGTGAGCTGAAATTTTATAGGCAATAACGCCGTTACGCACATCCTCCCGATTGGGTAGCCCGAGGTGTTCTTTGGGGGTTACGTAGCAAAGCATCGAAGCGCCGCTCCAGCCGGCGATCGCCGCACCGATTGCACTTGTGATATGGTCGTAGCCGGGTGCGATATCTGTGACGAGCGGGCCAAGGACATA
>JABABY010000240.1 GCA_014237955.1 Planctomycetota bacterium | reverse complement strand
CATTGATACGGGTTGCTTGTAGATCGGTTTCCTCAATCGCACGTGTTGTGCAAAATTCGGCCAAGCCAATTCCATTTGCATTTCCTCCAACGACTCGACGGACAGCGATCGTTCGGATTGCAGGTGTTTCACCTGCAACGGCTGCATGATCGTTATGCTTACGGCCGATAACGTTTGTATCCATTCCCGTCCCGCTGATCGACTTGCCAATTTCATCGATCAAGAGGACGTCGATTTGGTCGATAGGAAGTTTCGCCATCCGAGAGCGAGACTCAACGAGCAATTCTCTCTGACGTCGATCAAAATCGTCAGTTGCGACGGCGGATAGGATTGCAGTTTCTGCCACGCAATTCTCTACGATTGCCAAGCCGCCAAGGACGGACACTTTTTCGAGGATGATGGGGCAAGCAGTTTGCACAATGCGATCGAACTCTAACGTGACACTGGCGCGATGGTAGATTTTAGCGCCCTCGTGGTTGCCCAAACCGTTAAGTAACATCTTCATCAATCCGCTTTGGTAGACACCATCAAAACCAGTATGGGGTTTGACACGCCCGCATACGAACACATGATCGGCTTGGCTTGCGATGCGATCAAAATGGACCGGTATTCTGTCATAAGTCTCACCCAAAATCACTGTTTCCATGCTGGAATGAATCGGACAGCCGAGACGGTCTTCGCTCAAGCCTAGCGAAGCGAGTACTTCGAGTTGTCCTTCACTCGTAGCCCCACCATGGCTGCCCATTGCCGGCACAATAAAAGGCTTGCCGCCGAGGTCCCTGAGAAACGCGACCGTGGTTCGGAGAATGGTCTCAATATTAGCAATGCCGCGTGAACCGGCCGTTAAAGCAATGGTTTGCCCCTTGCGAATAGACCTCTCAAGGTTGAGGGTCTTGAGCTCATTGCGAACCGATGTGGCAACGTCATCGATCTTGGTGCGATCGAACATCTGGCGAACAGTTGCGATTTCTGGATACGTTGACATCTAAAATACTAGCAGAGGCAATTTTGGAAAACTCCTCTGATCTTAGCGGAGTCAATCGGTCCCGTCGATTGCTAGCCATCTCAAGAGGGAACGCGTCATGACCAATGCATCAATGCTTCACGAATCGTTGGAAGCAGATGACTGAAAAGAAACCAAAAAAACAACCAGAAAATCAAAACAGTTTCCAGTGTGATCAGGATAGTCCACATGATCTTTGAAAGCCGAGAGAATTGTTTGCTTCGCCAGAGTAATGGAAAGCCAATAAACAGAGTAGCAAAAGCCAGTATGCAGATGATGACTGTAGGATTTTCTTCCCAGCGATGCGGGGCCGACAAATTGCTGGTCTCACATCGTTTTCCACAACTCGGACAGACAACAGAGTTTCCCAATAGGGTGGTGCCACAATCGGCACAAATCAGATCAGCCACGAGGGGTTTGTCCATGACCACGTGCACATCGAATTAAGCAAACTGGGCGAGCAATTTCTGCAGGCGCTTGCGATAACTGAAATGCTCCACTTCCAGAAGATGTCGGGTTGATTGTATATACCGGATGCCTGAAGAAAGATTGGGGGAGTTCAATTCTTTCAGTCGTCGGAAACGCGCAGCTAGGATGGGATTAACACTCTGTAGTTGTATGACTCGGGCGATCAACTGCGACTGATAATCGACCAATCCCCACTGGCCACTGTCCGGTTGAATCATACCCGCGACAAACAACCGATCATTGTCAGGATGGAAAATGTTGAGGTAGAGGTCCGGGCGGCCTTGCTGCCAGTTTAAATACTGGTTGTCGATAAAAGGGAAACTGATCTTAAAGCCGGTAGCGTAGATGATCAGATCTACCTTTTCCTCACTGCCGTCTGCAAAACGAACTGCGTTGTCACAGAGTTCCACCACATCTCCTTTCGGACATATCTGGCCGTGTCCGAGGAAATAGTGAAGTTGGGAATTGATAATCGGATGTGTTTCAAAGAGCTTGTGGTCGGGCTTAGGCAGGCCGACTCGCCAATGGGGTCCGAGCGTGATGCGAATTGCAAAAGCTGCAATAATGCGCCGAAGCCAGAGAGGAATGTGCCATCGGAGAAGACGCTCACAACACACATCCATCGGTTTGCCATGGAGGAATTTTGGCAAGTAGTGGTAACTGCGTCGCGTACTGTGAAATGTTGCGGCAGCATGATGTGCTGACTCGACGGCCAGATCACAGCCCGAATTGCCGGCACCGACGACCAGGATCCGTCTGCCCTCAAGCAATTTAGGCGACTTATACTCAGCCGAATGGATGATCTCGCCATTGAAAGTTCCTGGAATCTTGGGCCAATTCGGATCCCAGTTGTGACCATTTGCAATGACAATACCGCGGTAGCGTCGCAACTCACCTCCCGAAAGCTTCACTCGGTAACCGTTGCCATCGGGAACAATATTCTCTACTGAGGTGTTGAACTCGATGTGCTTGTAGAGCCCAAAATGGCTTGCGTAGCAGCGAAGATATTCCTCTGCCTGTTGTTGGCTGAGGTATTCGGGATAGGCATCTGATATCGGAGAGTCAGTATAT
>JABABY010000023.1:6507-15765 GCA_014237955.1 Planctomycetota bacterium | reverse complement strand
TCGAACCCCTCATAGACCGGGTTGTTTTTGTTTTTGACGCCAAAAAAGATTCCACTGTTACCATCCTTGGGTATTTTGTATTCCAACTCCAGCGTGAAGTTATCATAGGTCTTGTCGGTCCAGAGGTAATCGGCATACCGTTGCCATCCTTTTTCACCTGGCCGAGGTTTGATGGTCAAGATGCCTCCGGGTTCTACAGTCCAGTTGCCGGTCGTGGTCCAGCCGGCCAAATCTCGTCCATTAAAAAGGGGGTGATATTGGGTGTTGTCCGTTGCCCCTAGGGCCCCGATTTCCAGCATGATGATAAAGAGGATCATGAGATTTTTAAAAATATAAAATTGCATCGATTTATTCCTGCTACATTCGTGTTTGTTTCAGGAAGACCTAAACGAACCGGAGCGATTGTCTCCTGATATCGATATGATTGTAACCGAGGCGTGGTCACAGATACGATCCCCCGTCGTCTTTTTACTCGTAAGCGAACTTTTGTAGGTAGAATGGTAAGCGATCGTGCAATGCCCTTACAACTTGTTTATAATCGGTACAAAAATTTCAGTTGTGGCCAAATCTGGCACACGCAAATATCAGGAAGTACCATGACAGAACAACCGAACCTCAGCGAAGGAAATGAAAATTGGGGAAAATGTCCCAAGTGTGGGTCGCCGGTGATGATTGATCCAGAAACTGGTGATGCAGAAGTCTGTAGCCGTTGCGAGTCACTCGCTTCGTCGACAGTCGGATGGCTCGGGGGATATTTTTTTGTCTTTGTTGTCGCGGCGATCATTGTACTCGTCTGCTATTGTATCCACTTGCTATTTTCGACTTAATAGTCGTTAAGAGTATTTGAAATGGATTGCATGCCAGAGGCATTTGATGGTTAGTCGCGAGAACAATCGTTGGAACTACAGAGTACTTCTTAGCCAGGGTATTTTGCTTGATCTGAGCCAGACACTTTCCAGTCCACGTTTGGTCCTGCCTTTTCTCTACCTTGCGCTAGGAGCACCTGTTTTCTTTGCAGGGATGCTGATTCCCATCGTTCAGATTGCCCGCATGATTGGACAAGTCGTTTCGGCGCCTTTTGTGTCCACCGCCCGATACAGCAAGTGGTATATGGCTCTGGGTATTCTTACGACTACTGCATCACTCGCCTTGATAGGCCTCACCGGAGGCTCGACACCAGATGATATTAAGATCATTATTTTTCTAACGGTTGCCACCATTGTCGGCCTGGGGCAGGGCTTGAGTCGGCTTGCATTTCAGAACATGCTTGGGTATATCGTTCAGAAACCTGCCCGCAGAACGCTCCTTTTTGCACAAACAGGTCTCAGTGGTCTTCTGGCAATCGGCGTTGCCTGGTCGATCCAAACAGCCTATTCGGACAAAGTAACACCACATGTCCAGGATGCGACTGCTGCCGATACTGTTGCGACTACCGATACTGCTGCTAAGGCTGCTGGTCACGCTACCAGCCTTGATGGACATCTCATTTTGTTATGGATCGGTATCGGTGTAGGCCTGTTGTCGGGACTCATCAGTATGATGATCCGAGAATCACCATCGGTGGCCCGTCAGAAAGAACTGCCCGACAAAGAGACTTCTAATAAACTCTTCTCAGAACTTTTCAAGGGCATCAGTGCTGTGCGGCAGGTTGCTTGGTTTCGCCGCTTTGTGATTGCAAGAATTTTGTTTCTCTCGGTTGAACTTGCAATTCCATTTTATGTCATTTACTTTGCAGAACAGCATAAAGACACATCAAATGCACTGAGTATCTTTGTCATTGCGACAAGCCTAGGTTTGGCCGTAGGTGGACTTCTTTGGAGTCGGTATTCTCGGTGGCCATTGAGTAATATCATGAGCTTTGCTGCAGGAATCGCTTCTGTTGCTGCCATTTTTGCCATTGGAATCGAGTACTGGGGACATACACGCTACATACAATTATGTGCCGTGGTGTTCTTTTTTGTTTCTATTGCTGATCAGGGTATTTCATCAGCACGCAAGATCTACATTGCCAATGTTGCAGCTGCCGACGAAAGAGCCTACTACATTGCCATTAGCGATACACTCGTTGGTGCAATCGCGATCTTGATTGCATTTTTGCTTGGTATTCTTGCTCAATTCCATGACGAAGCATGGCCCATTATTGTTCTTGGCAGTCTCAACGTGATAACAGCTTTCTTTGCATTGCGATTGCGAAATATGACTTCGCAGACACAGGCTGTGCCCGAGCACTAATCCGGCAAAGCATGATGTAGGCCAAATGAAACACGCATGTTGGTGTGGGGCAGTTATCCCACCACGGTAATGACGAGTTCCCGCACTCGTGGTTTGATATCACATTCCAAATGAAATATTTGTTGCCATCTGCCCAGCAACAGCTGTCCATTACCAATAGGAACGCTGAGTGATGGCCCGAGCGTTGTCGCTTGAAGATGGGAGTGACCATTGCCGTCGTGCCATGTCTGTTCATGGCCATAGTCGTTATCGGGCGGCATCAGTCGGTCGAGCAATTCCGGTAGATCTCGCTGCAAACCGGGTTCGTATTCAATCGTTCCAACAGAGCCAGTGCTGCCGATATTAAAAATATGAGCAACACCAGTTTGTATCATCGATCGCTGAATAACGTTGGCTACATGATCTGTAATATCCTGCATGTGCTGATGGCCGGAGGTTTGAAGCGAAAATGTTTCCTGGTAAGACATGTTGCTCTAGTGGCCTTTGCGCATGAATTGGTTAGCCAGATTCGAGAACTTAACGTTCCTCACTCGTGCTGAAGCCATCACTCGAAATCGGCTCTTCTGCGATATCACAGACGCGGATAAACAGTAATTTAGAAATGGATTTATCGATGGATTGTTCATGAAAAAAGCGATGTCCAAGGCTTCCCTCGCGATTTGGTTGTGCCCCGATGATCATGATTTGCTCGCCGCCAAGATTTGCTTCAACGCGCATTCGGTCAAAACGCTCTTTGCGGCGACTGGTGTCCAGTTGGAACATGCCTTCGCCGGGAATATATTGATTGCGAAACTTGCCGTAGTGGACTTCCGGTGACAGTTTTAAATGTACTCTGCCATCATCTGTTCTTGCTGCTTCGATCAGAAACTGGCCCTGACCATCGGGAAAAGTGCGGCCGAGAATCTCCCCTTGATTGATGTGCAGTACATGAAAATGTTCCTGCACCCTAGAGGCGAGCAGTTCTCCACGTTGCCCTTCTTTCAGGAACAGTTTCCGGCGAATAGCGCGGATTGAATCACCATTGTCGTCTACCTCCAACGGCAAAATATTGTTTTGGGCATCTTCAGCGGTCCGGAGGATTTTTTCTACCTCAGGAGATAGTTGCGTCCCAAGAACGCCCACTCGAAATCCATTTTGGTTTAGGTTGCGCCGCAGTCGGGCAGGGATTGCCTGTTCATCGATTTCTTTCCAGAGTTGGTCCATTGCTTCTTTGTCCGGTTGTGGCGTATGGACAAACACGACTTCCAACTCAGTTTGTTCGGGAGATTTTTGAATTGGGGTGAGGGGTGAGGCAGTCTGCAGTTTCTGTTGATCAACCGTTCGACAACCGTACTGGGTAAAGAAAATTAATGCTATGAGAGCAATTTGAAGAGTAGAAGATCTAGCAATGCAATGCATTGCCCAGCAAGGGGTGTTGCTCCCATAGAGGGGACCCAGTACATCGAATCCGCGAATGTCATGCGGCATTATGCGCCGTTTTCTTTTGAAGAAGACTGGTGCTGAGTATTTCGACTGTGCGGGATGGTGCATGCTCTTTGTGCCAGTTGGCTGCAAAAGTGGCTGCGGTCTGGCAATAATGATCGTAGTGACGTTCCATCTCACACAGAAGTTTAGGAATTTGTTTCATGTCAGCGGCAACCAAGCCAACGGCAGATGATGGTGTTTCATTTGGAGGAATGTTAAGAAGTCGAATTTCAGAATCTCGCATCATAATCGTATTATCGTGGTATGCGTTTGTAAGCCTGAGATAGATGCGATTGGTGCCGGGATTGAGATGGATCAGTGTAGAGACTGGACCTCTGGTCGTTCGTTGTCCCAAGACCGTTTCCCAATCGCTTAATTCTGTTCCGTCTGCATCCATTTGTTTTGCTTGTAGGCGTACATAGTATCCAGGTCGCGATTCTTCCCAATGGAAGCTGAGAATCATTTCGCTAGCTGGAGCTGGAACAGAGAAATCTATGCTGGCGTGCCGATCATCTCCACCAAAGCAAAATGTGTTTGTGCTATTCGATTGCGATGCTTGCGTTTCGGCTGTTTTCAGACATGTCCAGCGAGCTCCAACAATCTTCTGTGGGCCAACAGTGTTTACCCGGAGGCTGTCGAGATGATCATATATAGAATCAGAAATTTGCGATGCCAGCCAACAGCCAGCGGGTACGATGACAGGGACTTGTGCAGCGAGCATTTCTACCAGGACACCGCTAGCGCGAGCATGATAGCGAGCATTGTTATAAGGTAGAACCGCGATGTCAGAACGACGAATCAGTGTCAGGTAATCCTTGCGATCCAGCGGATGCTCTACGACAACAATCGGAGTCTCATAGTTAGAATCAACATGGCCCTGAATGACCGTATTGGTTGGAAAATTTGACAGGTGTTTTGAAATCTGTTCCGGTTTTCCCTGTAACCATAACTGGATCTTTTGTTTGAGTTGGCCTTGGTTATGGATCTGCTCAATCAAATCGGCCAAGCCATGCTTTCCCTTTTCACGGCGAATCCCGCCAGCCATTGTGACACGTAGTGGTGTATGCTTCTGTTTCCCAGACACTCCTGGTCCTAGGGAAGGATCACTGATCGGATAAGGGAGGGGCTGGAAATGAGCGATCTGTAGTTGGTTGTACTGATCAGCAACTTGTGGTGTGGTCGCATAGAAATGGATGCGGTGTCTGGGGATACGGGAAAGAGCATTGAAAAATTGTTGCTGCAAAAGTTCTTTACGACTTCGTTGTGTGGCATAATCAGGTGGTCTGCCATCAAAAATGTCGTAATGAAACTGGACATGCCAATCAACCTTTTGGCTGCTCGGTGTTGTTGCAAGAAAACGAACAAAACCCAGAAAATCAAATTCGGAAACAGATGGCAGAAACACCAAGTCTTCAGAACGCAAGCCAATCTCGTCAAAAAGTTTTGTGCAAGCGCTGCAAAATGCCTCAATCCGTCGCTGTCTCCCACGCTGTTTCAAAATGTTCAGTCGCCCCGCAAGGGATGCAAAATACTTGCTGAACCCCCTCTTTGCCGTTGGATGCAACAATTGTCGCCCTTTAAGGTCGATTGGTTGGTTTCGTTTCCCATCGACTCCAATGGTGTGAGTGCGGTTCCAGGCATACCGGAAGAGAGGCCTAATCTGCCATCCGGCTGGGAAATCATCAACGGTGTTGAAAGCCTGCGCAGTTGCCAGTATGGGTTTCCATCCTTCTATGGCGGCGGCCTGGAGGACTGCAACTGCGTACTGGTAATTGTGGCCTCCTATTCGGTCAAGCCAGTTGTCGATGATGACGAATCGGGCCATATTGTGTACTCACTTTTGCTCTGAAAATCCGCTGGATCGTATTTTTGACTCTCCCGGGCGTCAAGACATACTGCGATAATTCTTCACTTTAGTCCCATCTATTTCTCCATTGCTGCCCGCTAGCGTAGCTTGTGAATCCTTTTTGGGGCCAGGGTCAGACAAAAAAAGCCTTTCTAGGAGTTGGGACACAGAGCCAGGAGATATTCAGCAGTCATCGCTAGCAGACCCGCTGAAAACCAAATTGTTCCTGGTTCATCCACAGTTTCTTAAAACTATGCGTGGTTGTCGGTAATGTATCACAAAGCTACGACCGGTACATAGATGTCCGCGATTGTGCGCTGAATGGGGGTCAGCTTTAAGTAATGGACTCGCGAAATGCCAACGCTGCAGGATGAGAACCCATCAGGGAGCGGTGTGGAATGGATACTATGGTTGAGCCATCGCATGCTGGTAGAGTTCAATGTAGCGGTTTGTTTGCTGCTGTTCGTTAAATTCAGCAAAAGCCAATTCCTGGGCCCCTCTGCCAAGTTGTATGCGGGCCTCAGGGTGTTCAGCTAACCAGTTAAGATGACATGCAAACTGGTCACAATCACCAATCGGTGCAAGGAGCCCTGTGCGGTGCGGTTGCACAATCTCAGGAATTGCGCCCACTGCAAAGGCGACAACGGGTATACCGGATGCCATCGCTTCCGCGATGACAAGTCCCATAGTTTCCGCCATGGATGTTGTGGCGAATACATCCAGTGCGGCATAAAAGTCAGCAACTGCTTCGGGATCGTCCAGGTATCCGGTCGTGGAGAGAGCAGGGAGCTTTTCGCTGCTTGCGGGAAGTTCCCCGTTTCCCATTGCCAGTCCCACGCAGCGCTCATGATTGTTAAGTAGTGCCAGGGATTGCAGCAGTTCTTCAAACCCTTTACGACGATTCGAAAGCGAAGCGGCTCCAAATCCGACAACAAATTGGTTTTCGGAAAGTCCAAAACGTTTTCGCGCTGCTGCGCGATTACGGCTAGCGAAGAGATTTACATCCAGGCCATGACGGATAGTCTGTATGCTTCGGGCCGATCCGAGAAGTGCACTTTCACGTACATGGTTTTCCAGCCAATGGCTTGGGGTAACGATATGAATATTCTTCCCATGGAATGCTTGTTGTTTTGTTTCGAAATTACGCTGTGACAGATCGTTCGGCCCTGGTTGCCCTAGCTGTGGACAATGCTGGCAGATCGATGTGAATTGACGGCATTCGTCTGCATGGTGGCAGCCGCCGGTAAAAGGATTCATGTCATGCAATGTCCACACGACAGGAAAACCGTCAGGGATGGATGCGAAAAAGGAGGTATAGTCGATCAACTTGGCCACCCAGTGCAACTGGATAATATCGGTTCCCAAGTTGGCCACATCCATTTGGGTGCGGGGAAATACTTCTGTACAGCTAAACATTTCAAGACCAGGTGGTCTGCCACGTAAGGCGCGTTTGAATTTTAGCTTCTGTACTTGCTTTTGGCACCACGTACGAGGGGTGAAGCCACCACTCCGCCATGCGGAACTTGCTGCTAGGTAGGAGTCATCTGGTACCGTTTCCCGTTTTTTTTTCGGGAGATAAAAGAATCTGCTGGAAATGCCACTTTCCAACAAGGCATGATGCAAGCGTTTGGCCGCAACGGCTGCGCCACCTGAAAGGGTTGTGTTGAATTGATCAACGATCATTACCACAGTTCCAGCATAGAAAAATGTTGGATGAAAATAGGTAACATAAAGAATTGTGATCAGCAACGGGAGATTGGGATGGAGGCTGATCTCGGATTATTGCTCGAGAGTGCAGTATGGCTGTCGACTGCTGGCAATGATATCGGCCTAACAATACATCTCTTTTGATGGGACAACATCTGGGCACAGTATGTACGGGTTATTTGAAGGGAATACATATTGGGAAGAACGCACGTTGACTCATGATGTGCAAATGGGTACCGTTCCGTCTCGTTTTAGAGGTCCCATAATACCACCCCTAAATAGATACGGCCCACGGAATATTGCAGCATGAAGAACTTAGGGCGTGCCATCAGGCAGGCGCTGCGACAGCGTTTCACGATTATCGGTATTGTTCTTTCCTCGCTCGTGGTAGCCTTTTTCTGGGGTGCCAATATCGGAGCGGTTTACCCGTTCGTTGAGGTGGTTGTCCAGAACAAGTCCATGCACGACTGGGCACGAGAAAGAGTCGTCGAGAGTGAAAAAGCGGCTGCTGTTGCCGAGCAAAAAATTCATGAGCTTGAGCAACAACAGAATGACGCCAAAAACACCAAAAGCCTGAATGACAAAAAAAATGAAATCGACGCTCTTCGTTTGCGGATAAAAGCTGAGCAAAAGGTCATTGCCACAACGAAAAGCTTGCAACCCTACATCGATCGGTATCTTCCTAATGATGCCTTTCAGACACTGGTTCTTATAGCATCGCTTTTGGTAGTTGGAACGATCATCAAGAATTTGTTTCTGGTTGCCAACATGCTGCTTGTTCAGCGATTTTCGGAAATAACCACCCTCGAACTGCGGAATCAAGTTTTTGAACATACGATGAAGATGGGTTTGGGAGTCTTCAACAGAGACCGTACCGGCGATCTAATGAGTCGTTTTACAGGGGATATTGCAGGAATCGGGAGTACGATTGCATTTTTCTTTGGACGAGCACTTCGGGAACCTCTCAAAGCCATAGTCTGTCTATTAGGTGCCCTTTGGGTGAGTTGGCAATTGATGCTGTTTTCATTTATGGTCGCGCCACTTGCGTTAATTTTGACATACGTGCTTGCCAAATCGATCCGACGGGCAAATCGTCGGTCCATGGAAGAATCGAGCCAATTCTTCAGGCGACTGCTGCAATCTTTCAGTGGTATTGCTGCAGTCAAAGCCAATACCATGGAAAAATATGAATGTAATCGATTCCGCCGCACAACGCGTGAAGTCTATCGTAAGTCAATGAAGATTATGTTTTACCATTCGCTGACCAAGTTCAGTGATGAGGTTTTGGGAATGGTTGTTGTCAGTATTTCAATTCTGGCGGGTGGCTATTTAGTACTCAATCAAGAGACCCACTTGTTTGGATTGCCAATGACAGCCAGGCCCATGAATCTCGCATCCCTTCTGATGTTTTATGGATTTCTGATCGGAGCAAGTGATCCTCTCCGTAAATTATCGGGTTTTGTAAATATTGCGCAAACAGGAGCGGCCGCTGCGGATCGTATTTTTCCTTTGCTCGATCGCATGCCCACAATTATTGAAAAAGAAAATCCCACTCCCGCCAAAAATCTGCAGCAGCCAATCGTTTTTGATAGGGTGAATTTTCACTATGACAAAAAAGAGCCAGTGCTGTGCGATATAAATTTGAAGATACCCTATGGTGAGACGATTGCGATTGTTGGGCCCAACGGTTGTGGCAAGACAACACTGGTTAATCTTATTCCTCGTTTTTACGATCCTGTTGATGGTGAGATTCGGCTTGCCTGCTCGCCATTACGCGATCTTTGTATTCAGGATTTGCGGAGACGGATTGGCATCGTGACCCAGCAGACGATTTTGTTCGACGATACGGTTTTGAACAACATTCGGTATGGGTCACCGAGGGCAACGGATGAAGAGGTCTTCGCCGCCGCCAAAAAGGCGCACGCGCACAATTTTATTCTGGAGAAGCTAGAGAATGGCTACGAGACTAATGTGGGCGAGTCGGGGAGTCGATTGTCTGGAGGACAAAA
>JABABY010000023.1:0-6497 GCA_014237955.1 Planctomycetota bacterium | reverse complement strand
ACAAAAACAGAGGCTTTCTCTAGCACGGATCATTTTGCGTGATCCACAGATCATGATTTTAGATGAAGCGACTAGCCAGATTGATCCGGAAAGCGAACAACTTATTCATGAGGTCCTTGAAAAATTCATAAAAGATCGGACTACGTTTATCATTACCCATCGACTCTCAACACTTTCGCTTGCGGATCGTATCTTGGTGATGGATGAAGGCCGGATCATTGACGTGGGTAGCCATGAAGATCTGGCCTCCCGCTGCGAACTTTATAAAAGGCTCTATCAAATTTCCTTTAAGGAATCGGCCTGAGGAATGGGTGCTTTGAAAAACAGCTACAAATTAGACTTGCTTCATTTTTCAAAATATCGGACGATTTTTCAGCACGTTGTTTTCTCGTTATGAAGTAAGGGAATAGTAAAGTGACTGAACTCCAGGAAAAAACGATTGTGGTGACTGGTGGTGCCGGCTTTCTCGGTCGCGAGGTCTGTCGGCAATTGGAGCCGTTTGGTCCTCGAGCCATTATTGTTCCCCGCAGCAGTTCCTATGATCTGCGCAATAAGGATGCAATTGAGCAGTTGCTCACTGATAGTCGACCCGATGTGATTCTCCATTTGGCAGCTGTTGTAGGTGGCATTGAGGCCAATCGTCTCAACCCGGGAAAGTTCTTTTACGAAAATGCCATTATGGGGATTGAACTCATAGAGCAGGCTCGGCAATTTGGTATCGAAAAATTTGTTGCCGTGGGATCCATTTGCGCATACCCCAAATACACACCGGTACCTTTTCGAGAGGAGGATCTCTGGAACGGCTATCCCGAGGAAACCAATGCACCGTATGGATTGGCAAAAAAAATGCTACTAGTGCAGTCTCAGGCTTACCGCCAACAATATGGAATGAATGCAATCACGCTCTTTCCCGTAAATCTGTACGGCCCGTACGACAATTTTGACCTGCAGTCGAGTCATGTTATTCCAGCATTGATTCGCAAAGTTTGCGAAGCAATGGAGTCGGGAAAGAAATGTATTGAGGTCTGGGGCACCGGATCGGCATCCCGAGAATTTCTTTACGTCGCAGATGCTGCTGAAGGGATTGTACGGGCAACGGAACAATATGACGGGCCCGAACCTGTTAATCTGGGATCCGGCAATGAAGTCTCGATCCGGGACCTTGCAGATCTTATCTGCGATGTTTGCGGTTTTGAGGGGGAGATTCGCTGGGATGTAAAAAAACCGGATGGGCAGCCACGAAGATGTCTTGATACAACCCGCGCACGCGAGGAGTTCGGTTTTGATTCCAGTACAAGCCTGCGTGAAGGATTGCTACAGACAGTCCAGTGGTATCAAAAAAACCGTGTCCGCAAGGCAGCCTAGCTATTTCGCAACGTGCGAAAATATTTGATCTTTGCTCAAATCGAAGCCTTGGTATCGATCAATGTTTCTCAATGAGAATCGATTGCCGATCTCAAACAGTTTCATCAGATTTTCTTGACGATTTCTTGTCTGCGAAGACGCGATTGCCGTCGTATCGTATATTCTCAAATCCTGCTCTTTTAATCGCGATTTGTAGCCTTCTTCGACTCTGAAACGATTCAATGGTCCCATTTATGTAGGGGAAAAGATAGCCAGTCAAGAAAAACAAGAGACCATTCAGCCGAGACCGCAGCCCACATCTAAAACAGACTTGTCATTTTCAAAACACAAAGAAACGTTCATTTAGATTTTAGGGATTTCTTTTCGGCGATTTTAATGGGCTACCCATGGTGTGTTCATTCTCATCAACAACATTATGTTTGATGTGACTGTGTGGTGTAACGTGCGTGTTTAGAGTTAGCCATCGCAAACGCACTTAGCGTTTCTATCATTCTTAATGGCAGCGAATCAACTTGGGAGTGCTGATTTGTAAGCCTTCAATGGTGCCATAGTGTTTTTGTAATTCTGCAAAGGACATTTTTAAAAAGCTGTAGATGGTTGGCGATGGGGCTCGCGAAAGCCAATCATCTGCCAAGATTGCCATAGCAGCATCGTACGCCTTTTCACTCTCAGAATGGACGTAACAGCGTCCCGGAAGTCTTCGCAAATCACCATTGAAATATGGGCTGATGTGCCATAATTCGTGCACGATGGTCAGCAGTTTTTCGCGAAATGGCTGGTTCTGAAAACGAGGCATATAAAAACTCAGCAGGTAGAGCATCTCCCGACCCTGTTGGTCCCGTATTTTCTGGACCTGCCATCGCTCGTCTTTCTTTACTAGGTCGCGTTCTCCTCCCTCGAAACGCATGGGAGTGAGGGATGCTTGTAGTCCGTGACTGACATTTTTGCGCGCTTGGCAGAAACTGACTGCCACATACTGCATGTCGATGTGCGCCAACTGTGGAAGACGCGAGACCATATCTTCACACAGTCGCCGTATGTGATCTGTGAAATCGAATCCAGATTGCGACTTGGGTAAAGATACTTTTCGAGAACGTTGAAAAGGCGTGGCCATCCGTGACCCAAATCCCATATCGTGTCAGCTTAGAGGAGCGGACAAGTGTTCTTCATGGAGACAAATAAAGCATCTCGTTTCTGTTGCCGGCTATTCCTTGTCGGCCGATGCTTCATTTTCCTGAGCATCACCATCGCCGACCTCATCAGGGGCCGCAGAGGCTTCCTCGCCTTGGGCCTCATCGATGATTTCCTCATCCTCAGTGGCACGATCACTCGCCGCAGAGGTCTCGTTTTCAAATTGTGGGGGTTGAACGCTCGGGCTTTTAACGCGGTCCCGCTCGCCAACCAATTCCAGAATAACCTGGATCCCCGCATCGCCAAGTCGTGGTTTGGCTAAACGCATGATACGCGTATAGCCACCGGGGCGATCTTCAAATCGGGGAGCAATATCATCGAAAAGAATGGAGACGGCTTCTTTATTTCCCAAAAGTTGGATCGTACGGCGACGTGCAGAAAGAACGGGCGCGATTGCCTGATTCCACTCTTTCCAGCGGTCGCTTGCGCGCCACTGTTTCCAGCCCTCGGAATTCCTTTCCTCGTCGGGGGCTAGGGCATCGGCATTTCGTTGGTCTTCAAGGGTATTGCGGGCGATTGTAATACAACGTTCGATAAGCGGTCGAACCTCTTTTGCCTTTGCCATAGTTGTAACAATACGGCCCTTTAGCTGAGGTGCATTATCATCATATTCAGCGTCTCGCTCTGTCAGAAGCAGGCTGGATGCCAGATTTTTGAGCATCGCCCGCCGGTGGCTCGGTGAGCGTCCTAAGATTCGACCTCGTCTTCGATGTCGCATGACAAATCACGATCGCTAATTAAAGTACAGAAAATTAAACCAACTGGTCGCAGGCTCAAACCCATCCAACAACACACGCAGCTTTTAAAAAGAGGGTGCCGAGGATGATGGTAACCGCATGCCCAAACGCAAGCCGAGTTCTCCAAGTTTGTCGTAGACTTCCTGTAGTGTTGTATCGCCAAAATTGCGTACTTCCATGAGCGAGTCTTCGTTTTTGAGGACAAGATCGCGCACCGTCAGGATGCCTTCCGATTCCAGACAATTGCCGGCTCGCACTGAAAGATGCAACTCAGCAATATTCATATTCATTTTTTTTTCAAGTGCTGGATCGACTCCATCCGGATTGGTGCGCACATTACTGTGGACCTCGGAGCCAAGTTCGCTGTACTGAACAAATGGATTGAGGTGTTTGCGAAGTATTTTTGACGCTTCAACTAAGGCAATTTCGGGTTCGATACTGCCATTCGTCCAGATTTCCAAGGTCAGCTTATCGTAATTTGTTTTTTGTCCGACGCTGGTTGATTCCACCTCGTAACGAACACGGACGACAGGACTGTAGACAGCATCGATCGGAATGATGCCTACTTCCTGCTGACTTGGAGTATGTTCCGAAGCTGGAATATATCCTCGCCCATTCTCGACAACCATTTCCATGACAAACTCATTGTCGCCACTCATTGTCGCAATTTTGTGTCCTTTATTGACCACTTCGACAGAGCCATCCGTTAAAATATCTGCCCCGGTGATCTCGCCGGGTGCATTTTTTTCAATCCGAATAACTTTCGTTGAGTCAGCATGATTTTTAACAACCAGGGATTTGATATTTAAAACAATATCGGTTGCATCTTCCACAACACCGTCGATGGTTGTGAACTCATGTTGCGCACCCTGAATGCGAATCTGTGTGATCGCACTACCTTCGAGGCTGGATAAAAGTATCCGCCGAAGGCTGTTTCCGATGGTGACGCCAAATCCCCTTTCAAACGGTTCTACAACGAATTTCCCATAGGTTCCTGAAAGAGTTTCTGCTTCACATCGGACCTGACTGGGAAGTTCTAGACCGCGCCAACGAATATGCATGGTTTCTCTCCGTAACCGCTACTACTTTGAACACAATTCAATAATCAACTGGACTTGGACCGGGATCGAGATGTCTTCCACTTCAGGTAATCGAGATACCCGGCCTTCTGGAATGGCACCTTCGACGACACTCAGAAAATCAGGTACATCGCGCTGGTTCTCTGAAACATTGGCCACCACCGCCTGAAGGCTCTTTTTGCGATTTTTTACTTGTATGACATCTCCCGTTCGTACCTGAAAACTCGCGATATCCACAAATTGGCCATTGACGGTGAAATGTCCATGAGAAATCAGTTGTCGGGCCTGAGCTCGACTTTGCCCAAATCCCAAACGATGAACAACATTGTCAAACCGTCGTTCTAGTAAACTGAGCAACACATCGCCGGTATTTCCCGAAGCTTGGGTCGCCCGTTTAAAATAACTTCGAAATTGCCGCTCCAGGACACCGTAATAATGTTTTACCTTTTGTTTTTCGCGAAGTTGGGTCGCATATTCGGTGAGCTTTCCTCGGCGAAATTGGTGCATGCCAGGAGGAGAATCTCTGCGATCGTAACCGCACTTAGGCGTGTCGCAACGAGTGCCCTTTAAAAACAATTTCATTCCGTCTCGCCGACAAAGTCGGCAAACAGGGCCTGTGTAACGCGCCATACTTCTATTCCAGCTAATTTTAAAAAATGTAGAGTATAGGAACGACAAATACTGCCGATAGATCTGTCTCTGTGCTTCAGCCTCTTAGACTCGTCGTTTTTTGCCCGGGCGACAACCATTGTGAGGCATCGGTGTAATATCTTCAATCGATTTGATGTTTACTCCAGCCGACTGTAATGCGGTGATCGCACTTTCTCGCCCACCGCCTGGTCCGTTGACGCGAACGTCGACGTCTTTGATGCCAAATTTCTTTGCTTTTTCTGCTGCCTGTTGTGCTGCACATTGGCCGGCAAAGGGTGTGCTCTTGCGGCTACCTTTGAAACCGGATGTCCCCGCACTTGCCCAGCAAAGGGTATCCCCTTTGATATCGGTTACCGTAACCGTTGTGTTGTTGAACGTTGCCTTGATGTAAACAATGCCAACAGAAACGTTACGTCGGACTTTCTTTTTTTTGCCTTTTGCCACCGCGTTATTGACTCCTAATTACCGGTTGGTACATCTTTGCATTCCGCAGACCAACATGCATATTTCAAAAAGTATTTCTGACTTAACGTAGGTCTTTCACGCCCTTTTTACCCGCCACGGTTCTCCGAGGTCCTTTGCGAGTTCGTGCATTCGTTCGTGTGCGCTGCCCTCGAACCGGCAGGCCACGTCGATGCCGAAGGCCGCGATAGCAGGCGATGTCCCGAAGTCGCGAAACATTCTGTGCAATTTGACGCCGAAGTGTGCCTTCCACGACATAATCTTTGTCGAGTAAAGCAGCAAGTCTCGCAACCTCATCTTCATGAAGGTCACGGGCACGTTTTGTAGGCTCGATACCAGCATCTTGGCATAGTTGCCTAGCACTCTTTGGGCCGACACCATAAAGATACGTCAGCGAAACAACCGTAGGACGATCGTTTGGAATGTCAACACCGAGTAAACGAGGCATATGTCTTTTGTTTCTCCTGGCACTGCGTCAACTGTCTGCGGTGCATCGGGATAATTATTTTTTGGGGAAGAACTACCCAGCCGCATTATCGAAAAAATGCCATAGCAGGAGTTGGCTCGTCCAGTTTTCATACGACGGGAGATACCAGTCATATGTTGTCGCTATTCAACCCTGTCGCTGCTTGTGACGGGGATTGCTGCAAACGACAAAAACAACTCCCCGACGTCGAACTACCTTGCAGTTTTCACAGATGCGTTTGACGCTGGCGCGGACCTTCACGGCTTTGACAACCCTTCCGATTAGCTGGATAAACCACGAAATATATACCCTGTAGGGGTTTCCAATCAAGGGGCCAAGCCGAGCTTTCGTCCCGTTTGCCTGTTGGGTGCTGCAAACTGGGTCTTGGGACCACTGGCATAACATGTGCAATTTTGGGGTACTCCTACGCCCAAAGGGTGCTTCGCCTTCCCCCAGTCGATCTCTCCGGGCAGCGGTAGCCTGCGTCTGAAATACTGCCAAGCAGACGATTTTTCCGAAATTTTAAGGCTTACAGCCCTCTTTCCC
>JABABY010000239.1 GCA_014237955.1 Planctomycetota bacterium | reverse complement strand
ATGGCCGCCATGTGGCAGGACTACGCCGAGCGAACCGGGGTCTTTCCTCGGCCAGGTTAGCGGGATCGGTGCTGTCATCTATTCCGAACTGGTTTTCCCGCTATCGACGAGCCACCGTTCCGCCCGGGCAGCGAACGATCAGTTTGCGGACCTCGAGAACACTGATGGTGGAGAGAACGCGCTGGGCCGGTAATCCGGTTTCGCGGATCACCTGATCAATATCGGTCGGCTGCATCTCGATTGCCTGCAGGACTACCGTCTCTTGGTCTTTGAGTTGCAGCTCTGTCGGGTGGCGGATGCGTCTGCCATCGTCCTGCTCCGCGGTCTCCACGAGTGGTCCGAGTTGTTCGAGTACATCCTCGAGAGACTCGACCAAGATCGCCCCATCCCGAAGCAGTGCGTGACAACCACGTGAAGCTAGGCTATCGACCGGTCCGGGAACAGCAAACACATCACGATTTTGTTCCATACTCTGGCGCGCGGTGATGAGGGCTCCGCTCCGCTCACCTGCCTCCACAACGATCGTTCCGAGCGCAAGACCGGAAATGATTCGATTGCGTTGCGGGAAAGAGCCACGAATTGGTGAGTAATTCGGCGGCATTTCACTCACCACGGCCCCCTGCTGCGCAATTTCCAGGGAAAAATTTTGGTGTTCCGGCGGGTACATTTTCAATATTCCTCCCGCCAAAACGGCAATGGTTCGTCCCCCCGCCGCTAGCGCACCACGATGGGCCGCACTATCGATGCCTCGCGCTAAACCGCCGACGACCGTCACCCCTGTGCGGGCAAGACTGGCTGCCAATCGCTCGGCCTGAGTGAGTCCATAACGGGTGGCATTGCGAGAACCGACTACCGCAACAGAGAGAGCATCGGCTGGCAGCAATTCCCCTCGAACAAATAACACTCCCGGCGGGTCCGGAATTTCCCGGAGCATACGGGGATACGCCTTGTCTTCGACGGTTACAATGTTGATCTGGTGTTCGCGACAGGTTGCTAGCTCACTTTCAATGTCGATTTCGTCAGCTCTAGCGATAGCCTGCACCAGTTTGGATCCCACCCCAGAAATCTCTCGCAAGGCATTTTCTTTAGCTGCAAGAATACTTTCCGGATCGCCAAAGTGTTCGATCAACTGCGAGAGAATGCGAGGTCCGACCCCCGGAATCATCGATAGCCGCAGCCAAGCTCCCACATGTTCCGATGGTGCTTCCACAATGGGTTCCTGTTGTCGTGATCGCCCACTTTAACGGTGTCGTTCGATCTAGCAGCCATTGAGAATGGCAAGAGTATCCTCACTCGTAACATCGTTTACCAACTCAACATGCCCCATCATCGTCGGCAAAACAAACCGCACGCATCCATTGTCTACCTTTTTGTCCCGCTGCATCGCAAGGAGGATTTCCATTGGATCGCAATCCGGCATTTTGGTCGACAAACCGAGCTTATGCAGTAACGTCTCCTGACGGGAAGTACATTCTGCGTCGACGCGACCAACTTGTTCGGCCAATTTTGAGGCACACAACATACCGATCGCCACCGCTTCGCCATGCAGTATTGTGCCGTAGCCGGTAACTGCTTCCAGTGCGTGGGCGAAGGTGTGTCCGTAATTCAAAATCGCCCTGTGTCCGCTCTCCTCGCGCTCGTCCTCCTGGACAACATTTGCCTTAAGCTGGCAACTCCGCTGGATCACATCAATAAGCACTCCCGGATCACGGCGGTTGAGGGCATCGACGCTATCCTCAAGGTACTGAAAAAATTCGGCATCCAAAATGACGCCATACTTGATGACTTCAGCCAGCCCAGATCGATATTCACGCTCTGGTAGTGTTTCCAGGGTTGCGGTATCGATCAGTACCGCAGATGGTTGCCAGAAGGCTCCCACCATATTTTTAGCGCCTGGCAGGTTGATGCCGACCTTGCCCCCAACAGAGCTGTCGACTTGCGATAAAAGCGTTGTGGGTACCTGTAAAAACCGGAGTCCGCGCGAATAGGTCGCTGCGACAAAGCCGGCAAGATCCCCAATAACTCCGCCACCAACGGCAACGACAATGCTTTTGCGACTTGCACCAACTTGCAAGCATTTTTCCCAAAGCTCACCAGCAGTCTGGAGAGATTTACTTGGCTCTCCATGTGGGATCACGATGAGATCTGTCTCCAGCTTGGCGCTGCGGAGACTCTCGGCGACCACCATCGCATGAGGGTGTTCCACATTGTCATCTGTGATGACAATCGCGTGAACCGCTGGACAATGTTCGGATGCAAAATCCCCCAATTGCCCAAGCGTTCCGGTTCCGATCGCAATTTGATAACTCCGCGACCCGAGATCGACATACACAGAATTGGCCGGATCGATCACGATACTGGTTTTCCTTCAACCGGGGGACATCCTGGAGGAGGACCTTTTAGGAACTGGTTGTTTTTAGACGCTGGATATCTTCCTCGGTTGCTGTGATCACACGGCAAAATCCAGTATGCGTCCGTTGGTAGACTAACTCGGTTGCCTTTTCAGCTGTATCATGAAGCAGACGCGATAATCGTTCCCGCTCACTTTCATCCAAATCGTCAAAGGCATCC
>JABABY010000238.1 GCA_014237955.1 Planctomycetota bacterium | reverse complement strand
AGCCATATTTTTTCCGCCTGTAAGGCACTTGTGTCCGCATATTGGATTCGCCCGCCTCCCAGCAAAGCCCCAAATGAGAGCGTAAGTGCCAAGACATCTACTTCGGCATGGAAATCGTTCTCACCGCATTCCGCACTGGCACTAGACAATGTTCGACTCCATGGCGAAAAGATTTCCGCCGTCTCCGATCGCCTTGAGGTTTGGTTTGAAAACGATCAGGACGGTGGCGAAAACGCGGCCCGTGCTGATACTGCTACAAATAACTCATTATTGGGAATAAAAGACACGTCTGCAAAGAGTCGTAGTGCGCCAGGCAGTGCACCCGAAAACCACTACCATATTCGAGGTGATTTAATCCAACTCACAATTGCAATCCCCGAAAAAGGGCAACCGGCACCGACTGCTGCAACTGTCTCTGGAAATGTGCAATTGATCGAGCGCCTTGCAGAGGAGGGAAACGATCCTCCTCTAACCGTCTCCGGAGACCATCTTGATCTATTGGGTGCGAACACCCTCCAAACCGTTGTTTCCCTTACCGGTAAACCAGCCCGTGCAACCGCTCGTTCCGCGTCCATTACCGGTACATCACTGCAATTAGAACGAGGAACCAACCGGATTTGGGTAAATGGTGCAGGAAGCATGCGACTGCCGATCGATCGTGACTTCCAGGGAGAGTCTCTAGAAACACCGGAGCCCCTGGATATCACTTGGCAGGGGAAAATGCTTTTTGATGGACAGATGATTTCGTTTGAACGCGATGTTCTCGCAAAAACGAAAAACCAATCGCTTCACACGGCGCAACTTGCCGTCACTCTCAATCGCCAGCTTAATTTTTCCGAACGCGTTGAGAGAAACAGTGTAGAGATTGCAAAGATTTCCTGTCAGGGAGACGTCCTCCTCGATGCCTATTCGCGAGAAGAAGGTCGCCAGATATCACATGAACATCTTGAAACAAAGGATCTGATTATCGAGCAACCATCTGGAAGAATCCGCGCGAAGGGGCCGGGTAGAGTCACTTCGGTACGTCGAGGATCCGCAAACGATGGACTCCTATCGCTGACCCCACAGGCGCCCTCACAAAAGCCTGCCGTTGCACCAACAAGCCAAACGCAAAAACGAGATGACAGCCTTTCTTATTTACGGGTCGAGTTCTTCGAAGGAATCGGTGGCAATATTCAAGATCGTGAGCTCACATTTAATGAGCGAGTGCATTGCACCTACGGGCCGGTTGATCATTGGAAATCGCAGGTGGTCATTGATCCTGACATCGGACCGCGCGGCAACGAAGTACTGATGACCTGTAATCAGTTAACGCTACGACAGATGAGTCCGTCAAGCAATAAACAAAGAACTGCGGAAATGGAGGCTGTCGGAAATTCATTCGTCGAGAGCGAAACATTTTCTGCGAAAGGACATCGGCTTACATATACCACGGGAAAAGAACTCTTGGTGCTTGAGGGAACTGGCCAGTCATTCGCACAGTTGTTGCGCAGCGGGCAGGAAAATGAACAACCTTCAAACCTCACCGCTCAAAAGATATATTTTTGGCGAGCAGACAATCGGGTCCAACTTGAAGGCATCCGCCTCTTTAACGGAAACGTGCCCAATCGGAAATGAGTGGGCCCGTGCATCGGCCTTTAAAGAATCCGTAGCCGCTCTTGCTCCAAATGCGTCGCAATATACTCAACAGCCACGTCTGCCATGTTACTGTAATATTTGAAACCATGGCCGCCCCCCTCTGTCTCTAAATCACATCGATGGGGAATTCCTAAAGCATTCAGCTTCATTTGCAGCCTATGGGAACTCTCTATCCACCGGTCATCGAGTGGATCGCAACAAAACCAGATATTTCTTGGCCAATGGAGCGGATGGAGATGAAGGGTGGCGGTATCTTGCCGAACCGCTTCCATGTCGGGATACATTTCCGGAAGCGTCTCATCGCCTTCATGCCAACGGGTCTGGTAATCAATTGCCGGAGACAGAGCAGCAACGACCGGAAAAGTATCGGGATATTTAAACGCAAACCGCAAAGCTCCCTGACCGCCCATACTGGTTCCCAAAAGTCAAATCTGGGGTGGCTTCGCGGTCCACGTTGAATCAATCCAAGGAAGGATGTCCTCCAATACGTAGCGCTCGGCTGTTATCTCCGAATCAAATTCGGTACAAATTTTGTCCGTCCACCAACTCCTTCCTACCTGAGGTGCGAGAACTTTCACCCCGTGTACGTCGAACGTCTGTTCAAAACGTGGCTGGTCAACCAACCGGCCCATATGGACACCGTGCAGGTAGAGAATCACGTAGCCAAAAGGACTGACAGACGCAGGTTCAAAGACATCGCAAGAATGTCCTCCAATTTGGATCTCACTCCATTTTCCCATGAGGGTATCTATCCGGTTTCTCGCCCCATCAAATGACTATGAACTGGCAACCTTTTTCCAGACAATATTTCTGTTGCAAAATACCAGAAAACCAATGGCTTTTGCATATTTCTTTTTTAAAAATACCTATCAAAACATCCGAAGGTAAAGACGGGTTTACAGAAATTGTGTGCATTGTACATTGGCCCCAGCA
>JABABY010000237.1 GCA_014237955.1 Planctomycetota bacterium | reverse complement strand
GGCAACGAACGCAACTGCGTTTTCCTGAATGGCACCGATTCATCCCTGATGGATGAAGCTCGTTTTTCTAATGCGTCTGCAATCTCCGGATTGGATTTCCCCGATGATGGACGTGGCGTGAGTGTGGTCGACTGGGATCGCGATGGCGACCAGGACTTATGGATATCGAACCGCAACGCACCTCGGATTCGCTATTTACGGAATGATACGGTAACGGACAATAACTCTATCGCGTTTTTTCTTGTGGGAAATGGAACCACCACCAGCCGTGATGCATTCGGAGCCCGCATCGAACTGATCTTGGCGCCCGAAGCATTGGACGAGAGCACCACGGAGGCCCGTGCGGATGCAACTGCCTCCAATACAGTAAAACCTACGGACGACACACGTGCCGATTCCAACAAATTGATCAAAACCCTACATGCGGGAGAGGGTTTCCTGTCACAATCGAGCCGCTGGGTCCATTTTGGTTTGGGCAAAGGAACTGAAATCGCCGAGCTGACCGTACACTGGCCTGGTGGTGAAAGTGAAAAATTCACCGGCCTCGATGTCAATCGCCGGTATCAAATCCACCAGGGAGGCAAAGTCGTCGAAAGCCCGATGCAGGCAGACCCGCCACCGCCACCACTGATTCCTTCGACACCCAAATTACCACCGCCTGCCGACCGCTTCCGCATTCCCCTGGTGGCCCTCGTCCCGATGCCCGATCTGCCCTACATCGATTCATCGGGCATTACAAAACATCTGCTCTCAACGGCTGATGGCGGCATGCTGCTGGTCAACTGCTGGTCGACTTCTTGCATACCCTGCCTCAAAGAATTGCAGGAGTTCACCGATCGTGCCGAAGAGTTGCGCGATGCTGGCATCAACATTCTCGCTCTCAACCTGGACGAGGCAACCGGTGCCGAACACCAGGGAGACTCACCCGATGCCATCTTGAAACGTATGGGATTCCCGTTTGCCACAGGATACGCTACGAGCAAAGTGGCAGTAACCTTAAGTACCATCCACAACGTGATGACGGCGACGGGTGGTGAGTTGCCTGTTCCGACAAGTTTCCTTATTGATGGATCGGGGCAGCTCACAGCCATTTACAAGGGGCCCGTTTCGGTCGATACCCTGCTTGCCGATAAAGAACATTCCTTACTTCCACCCTGGGAGCGATTCCGCCGCGCTGCCAACATTCCAGGCTCGATTGTTGAGAATGCGGTATTGGAACAATCGCTTGAAAAAAGCGATCGCTTTTCACGAACGCGACTTGCCAATCACCTGGAGGAGATGGGTTGGCCCCATGCAGCCTCGATCCAATATGAAGCATTAGCCGCCTCACTTCCAGAATCGGAAGAAAAACGGAATGAACTGGCTAACGTTTTTTTTGAACGAGGCATTCTTCTGGCTCGACGGAACCATTGGATCCAAGCCGCATCCGCCTTCCAAGCTTCCCTTGAAAGTAATCCGGATTCACCCAAAACCCATTACAACCTCGGACTCGCCTACCAGCGCCAGGGGCAAACACAACGCGCTCACAAACAGTACCAGCGGGCAATAGAATTGGAGCCCAAATTAATCCCAGCCCAAGCCAATTTGGCAAGACTTCTGGCCCAAGAAAAGAATTGGGTGCAAGCCGCCATTCACTACGACAAAGTGGTTCGTGCGCGGCCCCGAGACGAAAACGCGCACTATAATTTTGGAGTCGCACTTGCGATGCAAGACAAGTGGAAAGAAGCAGCCGAACAGTTTCAAGCCGCCCTGAAATTGCGGCCTGACTTTATCCAGGCTCGCAAATATCTTGAGCGCGCCAAGGGCAATCTGCAGTAAGGACTGCACCACATGGAGGAAAAGGCGAAACTGTAAAGTACGATTGTTTTGACACGCTACCACCCACTCCAGATATTTGTCGATGACCATTTCACCAAATACCCGCCTTCTGATTTGTCTGCCCGTGATCAGCCTGATCTGCCTGCTGGGATGCGACCACAACGACAATCAACCAACAACGGGAGGCCTCGATAAAGAGGTGGTGGTAACGGACCCGAGTTCTTCCACAGATGAAAGTTCGAACGAAAATGAGAACACCAACACACGACACATGGTTCGGGCAGCAACAACAGCAAACGGCATGCAAGTTGAGGAGCTGTCCCATGCTGATATTCATCAAGTCGACTGGTTAAAACCGCGGCAACAGGCCCAACTGGCCACGGCAAATCAATTGAACGCATTCCATGATTTCAAGTTCCGTGATCGGCAACCAGAGACGGGGATTCATTTTCGACACTTTCCAGTGGACTGTGCAACTCGAGAACACAAATCGGCCCATTATGATCACGGTAATGGAGTGATTATTGCTGACGTCGACAACGACGGACTATTGGATATTTATTTCCTGACACAAGCAGGCAGCAATGAACTGTGGCGCAACCTTGGTGGTGGAAAGTTTGAAAACATCACTGAAAAATCCGGTACGGCGGTTGCGGATCGAATTTCCGTGACGGCATCCTTTGCCGACATCGATAATGACGGAGATGCCGACCTCTACATTACTACCGTTCGGGAAGGCAATATCCTACTGGTCAACGATGGAAAGGGAAATTTTCAGGATGTCACGGCTGAATCGGGCTTGGGCCACCGCG
>JABABY010000236.1 GCA_014237955.1 Planctomycetota bacterium | reverse complement strand
CGTCCAGAAAATTGCCCAGAAATACCAGCACTGCAACAATTTCCTCTACCTGGGCCGACAGTACAACTTCCCCACGGCACTGGAAGGCGCGTTGAAACTTAAAGAAATCAGTTACATCCATGCCGAAGGGTATCCGGCGGCTGAAATGAAACATGGACCCATTGCCCTGGTCGATGAGAAAACTCCCAGTGTCTTTGTCATTCCTCCCGACTTCGTGTACGAAAAGGTCATGTCAAATATGGAGGAGATCAAAGCACGTGGCGGTCCGATCATTGCGATCGTGAGCGAAGGGGATACGGAAGTTTGCAAGCTCACGGACGACATCATTGAGGTCCCCTCGGTTGACGATTTTCTCCAGCCGATTGTAATGAGTGTCCCGCTGCAATTACTTGCCTACCATATTGCAGTCTTGCGGGATTGCGATGTCGACAAGCCGCGTAATCTGGCCAAGAGCGTTACCGTCGAATAGTACTCTAACCGACGTTGTCCTTGGGCAGACAAATGGGGTCTGGATCTACCACCGGTCTCAATTCCGCGCGGAGTTTCTGCCTGCTTGCTGCCGATATATGAAGGATAGCCATCCGTGTTGTTTTTTGCTGCGCGGTTGCTAGCGGTCTGTTTACGCAGTTCTTGCAATATATTGGTGATCCTTATCACGTGAGAGGCTCACGGCCCATGCGATCGATAGCGATTTTCTTCGGCAGTTTTGTATTTTGTCTGGTAGCATCGCTGGCAGAAGCGGGATGGATGACTGCCGTGATGCGAGACATGAACCGCAGTTGTAACCGCAATCATTGCTGGCCCCAGCCTTTCAACTTGATGGACCGGCAGGCGGTTATCATGCCGTTTGGCTTAATGGTCCAGAACGGCTGGCAAAAACGAAACACCATCGGCTCCCCTTATTATCAACGGGAAACGGGGAAACTGAACGAAGCGGGAAAGTGGCACGTTCGCTCGATCATGACGCCAATGCCGCTCCATCCGGTTCTCTATGTGCAGCCAGCAAGAACAGAGCGAGAAACCTCCGAGCGGCTCGAGGCGGTCCGCCGTGCTGCGCGGCAGTATGCAACAGGCCGCGAGGCGGTCCAGGTCGTGTTGGTGCCGTTCGAACAGAGTTTTTCCCCTATGCCATCCGATACGTCTATCCGCAGTGGGAAGTCCAACGGTCGAACCCAGAGAGAATCAGTCGGTCACCCAACAGAAAATTTTGGCAAACCATAACGGGATTTTACCTTTGGTATTTCCATCCAAATTGTGTCTATTGGTTTTTGGTTTGTTGGCTTTGGCCGGTTGCCAGAGTGTTCGGTCGAGCCTGACGCCGGCAGGTGCGTTGGTGCAATGGACAACAGGATGGGCGCGTCCGGTTGTTGAAGTGACACCGGCACCGGATCCGACAAGGTTGGCAACAGAATCGCCTGCTCCAAGTTCGGAACTACACACCTCGATGGCACAGTTGCTCGAGCACGCCGATCAGGATGGGGGTGCCGAAGTCCATTATCAGAAAGCACTCGATCTGGAACCGGACAATCTGGATGCCCAGTTGGGCTATGCCCGGCTACTTGCCCGGACCGGATGTGAGGAAGAGGCTGCTGCTTGGTTCGAGAAAAGCTGTCAGAAACATCCTGAAAATGCAGCAGCACAGAATGATCTGGGACTTTGCTATGCACAGTGTGGCAGGAAACAGGATGCTCTTGCGCCGCTTTCGCAGGCAGTCGAGTTAGAGCCCGATTGTGTTCTCTATCGCAATAACATTGCGCACGTTCTCCTTAAATTGGGGCGTCAGAAAGAGGCACTCAGGCAGCTTGCAACCGTACACCCTCCCGCAGCTGCGCATTACAACATGGGATATCTGCTGCGAACAAATGGAGAACAGCAACAGGCAGCAATACACTTCCAACAGGCTTTGGCGTTTGACCCTGGATTCGAATCGGCACAGATATGGTCAAACCACCTTGCCACAGAGGGTGTTCCTCAACCCACAAATGTAAGAGAAGATCTCCTCGCCGAGCGCCAGTCGAGCTACAAAATCCTCGAATAAGGTTTGCTTTCAAGCAGCCCCTTTACCCAGACGACGTTGCTACTTTCTGGACGCCGACATAAGAAGCGTGGGCTTTCAGGCACGTTCTTCGAAATGCCTCGGGACGCACAATCCCTAACAAACGTAAGGTTTCTACGTCGCCATTGCGAAAGACTAGGTCTCCGGCCGGATACCAATCCTGCCCCTTTTGCACAATGACTTCAATTTGGTCAAAGTTGTCGAGGGAGACCGCCATTTCATCGACCCAGGGGGCTTTCCAGGAAAACTTCTTTCGCTGTACGAGGACGCGTCGATTGGTCAGGACATACCGACGCGCAAAACCGGGAAGAAGGCTCACCACAAACAATTGTAACGCGATCGGTATCGACGCCAGGGCCAGAAGATTGCCAACTGTGAGGATACTCCCCAGCCCGAAGCGGATATTGTAGAGGCGGCCGAGCAAGCAGCCGAGGCGGCCGAGCGGGGGTGTATGCACCGAGGTATTCCCGGGCCAGACTGTCATCGACGTTACTTCGTTGTCGCCGACTGGCGCCACGCCCGCAATTGCTTGTTTCATCTGCGATTTCCTCAAAAGAGAACTCTGCGAGCCACCTCCCC
>JABABY010000235.1 GCA_014237955.1 Planctomycetota bacterium | reverse complement strand
ACACATTGCGCTGTTCGAGGTAACGGATATGTCCGTCCGCATAGACTTCGATCTTAATCGCATTGAAGTCACCATGGCCGACTTCATTCAGAATAAACAGTTGCGGCCACCAACCGGAAAACACTTCGCTGAATTGATATAGCCCCTGAAAGATTTTGACGTCCATGCCTTCTGCTTTAGCATCAAATGCGAGCCTTGGGTCATGCCAGTCGGCGATGAGGATCAACTCCATCCGGAAATTTTCGTTCACCTCATCCATGTCCACAATGTCGGCTACAAACAGGCCAACATCGACCAGTGTGGGGGAGGCAGGGGGATTGGGCATGCCCGGATCAATAGCCCCTGCGGTGCCCGGCGCAAGGAGGCAGAGAATAGGCAGAAAGCGATACAAATTGTTCTTCAAGATCGGATACCCTCAGGTTCTCAGTACTCGCGGATGGGTGACAAATTTGAAGAAATCGTTGCCCAAAGGGAGGTCGTACGTCAAGCCGAATTTTTTGGCAGCATTTGCGGATCGATACAAGTCTCGATTTTCAACTGCCATTGCCTCTATTTCCCGTGGTACCGCGTCCGACGACGTAGCCAAAATATCAGCAGCGGAATGATGAGGACAACTAGAGTGAGGCCAAAAAGCATGGCCATAAATGTCCAGGATGACATAAAACGCAACTCCGGCGGTGGGATAAATGCAATAAAGAAACAAGCAAGCAATGTGATAAGCCCGACTCCCGATACAAGCCATATTCCGATAGTGCCCCCCGGTATTCGATAGGGACGCTTTACATGGGGTGCCTTGTACCGAAGATAAATGGCCGTGGAGAACATCATGCAGTACATAATGCTGTAAAGTAAAACTGCGATGGTCGTCAGGATCATAAATGCCGAATCCAAATCTGGAAAGAAGAGGATTGTGATCGCAATAAGACTAAAAATACCTGCCTGTGTATAAAGTAAGTTTCGCGGTACCCCCGCTTTATTGGTGCGCTGAAAAACTGATGGCAAATCCCCTGCCAACGCGACGGCGAACAGGCCCTTGACCGGTCCAATGATCCAGGTGCTCACTTGCCCCGCTGCTCCCAAGGCAACCAATAACGCCGCAGCAGGCAGAAGCCAACCGAGTTTGAAGTGATCGCCAAACGCAGCAAAAGCCCGGACGACTCCTGAAACAACGTCAATATCTTTTTCGGGCAAAACAACGGCAACTACGAAGCCACCCGCCAGGGTCAGCGTAAAACCGATGAAGGCCGCTAAAAATATAGCGAGCGGATAAGTGCGATGGACGTTGCGTACGTCACGAGCATGAGCGGCAGAAACCTCCACCCCGACATAACCGAAGATGATGTTCAAAAACATTAATAGCACAATTTTATCATTAGGTTTCGGAATCCAACTGGAGAGATCATTACTCCAGACGAGATGATTGTGGCCTCCCGAAACCAGATAAAGTATGCCGAGAACAACCAGCACGAGAATCGGAAAGAGGACACCAAGAGACACACAAATAGTGCTAATCATTCCCGATAATCGCATTCCTCGCATGTTGGCAAGCGTTGCCAACCAATAGACAATAATGACAATACCAACAACAAAAAGTTGGTCATCGGCCAAGTCGGGTTTGAAGACATAGGCAAATGTTGCGGCCATATAAGCCAATATAGAGGTCATCCCAAACAGGCTTTGGGCCCACTGCAGCCAACTGGCAAGAAAACCAAAGCGTGGGCCATACGCAGCACACACCCAATGATATATGCTATTCTTTGGCCACCCAGTGGCTAGTTCTGCCGATACCAAGGCGACTGGTATAAGAAAAGCAAAAGCCGCCACGCTATTAAAAAATAGCATTTTCAAACCGGCGTCGGCCATCGAGGGCAAATTTCTTAGTGTAAGAAACAGTGCCGAAGTCACCATCACTAGAGTTAGTAAATGGATGGACCCGGCATTCGGAGGCGGGCCCGCCGCAGAGGATTGCGTATCAGTCATGGTCATTACTCTATTTCTTGGTGGGACAGCATAGAGGATTCAAGCTGCGATTTAGCTCTTGTATTGTCATCATCTGCCCCAGTCATTATCGGGGCGGCGTTGGTCGTCGGATGCCCTTTCTGCCAGTGTACCGCAATCCCGTTTGCGAACGCTGGGCGCAGGAGAACCCCAAGTGATACTTTGGGTGAGATCGCCCTACCGCCGCCTTCTGCGTGGAAGCATTGCAAGCCCCATAAGGGCTAAGAGCAGCGTTGTCGGTTCTGGGACCCCCGGTGGATCGAGTGCCAGGATACCTACCGAGTCTCGCCACGTCGGGGTCATAGCACTGTCCCAGAGGGGTTCGTTATCGGTGTAATAGAAGGAACCGGTTCAGGTCGTCTTGGGGTTGTCCCAGCCTGTTGTTTTCGCGAGGAAAGAACCACTCAGGTTTGCACCTCTCAACTGTGCCCCGTACATTGCCACGTTATTCAGATTTGCACCAGTGAGGTTCGCATCGGTCAGGTTTGTATGTTCCAGGTTGGCGCCCGTCAGGTTTGCACGGGTAAGATTCGCATCGTTTAGGTTCGAAAATATAATCGCACCAGATAGATTTGAGCCTGTAAGGTTCGCGCCGATCATGTTTGCGAACAGGTGTGCGTCGGTCAGGTCCGCATCGGTCAGATCCGCGTTTGTCAGG
>JABABY010000234.1 GCA_014237955.1 Planctomycetota bacterium | reverse complement strand
CCGGTGTTGCCGAAAATGTCGAGCTGAAGTTAATGCCGCTTGATGGCGGAGAACAACCGATGGCGGTCAGGCAACTCGGAAAAATGGAGGCAGGCGAAGAGCAGGTTTTGGAAGTCGAGTTAACGGCCAGACAGGCTGGTTACCTGAATGTGGAGGCGGTGGTTATCGCAGATGCCGGCCTGCGAGTCGCCTCACGGCAACGGGTTCTCGTCCGCCGTGCCAATTTGAATGTGGTGGCTACAGGACCTGAAATGAATTATGCCGGTACAATCGCAAACTATCGTTTTCGTTTGGAAAATGCTGGCAACGCAACGGCCGAAAATATCCGGTTAGTGGCCTCACTACCCGCCGGATGCGAGTATCTCGACAGCAGTGACGGTGGCAAATTGGACACACATGGTCGGCGTATTGTTTGGAAAGTCCATTCACTAGCTGCAAATAACGATCAAACATTCCAGGTGAAAGTCTCGCTATCTCATCCTGGTGAAAATCATTTCCGTGTGGCAGCTGATGCTGACGATGATTTGACCACCTCCGGAGAGGTGACAACACGCGTCGAAGCATTGGCAGATCTCGAACTGGAAATCAAGGATCCGAGAGGTCCGGTTCCAGTCGATGAGGATACCGTTTATGAAGTACACATCAGCAATCGGGGAACGAAGGCAGCACAGGGGATCGATGTCATTGCATTCTTCTCTAAAGGGGTGGAGCCCATTTCGGCAACGGGGACCGATGCAAAGATTTCTGCCGGTCAGGTAACGTTTCAGCCGATACCCAAACTCGCCTCAGGCAGCGAGGTGGTTTATAAGATCGTTGCCCGAGCCGCCAGGGGTGGCAATCATGTCTTCCGAGCAGAAGTGAAGTGTGAGGACACTGGCGTGCGTCTCGTTGCAGAGGAGAACACCCGGTTTTATGGGAGCCGAGTTGTTTCGCATCGTCCGGAAGCATCTAAGGAATCGACGCCCCAAGACGATGTTCCTGCCTACCGTGCCTCCGAGGAATAAAAACACGGTGGATCGTTAGTCGATCGACTCAAGGCTGAGTGGGTGTTCGCTGCGAGGGTCGCTAATCCGCACGGCAAGTGTTCCTGAAAGTAGGTCGTCGATCAAGTCGCCGATAACGTCCTGCCGCCACCCTTGCGTGAGCATTGGAGCTTGTGTGCCATCTTTGGCACCACCGAGCCTGAAGGCAATCAGGTCTCGCACATCACTAGGATTCCCGACCAGACTAGGTGCTAGATGTGCTTGTCGGCAGGCGCTGTTGAGTACCGATGAAATGAGTTGCCCGAGCATGTTTATTTGTGGCGGCATGTTTTTCGGGCGGCGACTCGTTGGTAGTTCTTCCACTTCAAGTTGCAACGCTTTTTCCACGCAAGCGGACAATTCTGGCAGGACTCGTTGGAGATCATTGCGGTCCATTCCCCTCAGGGCGGAAATGCGTGTCGTGTCGCTCGACTGCCGTTTGGCAATTTCAACGATGAGGTCGTCACGCAGGACGCGGCGGATGGGAATATTTTTTTTCTCGGCCTCGGACTCTCGCCAGAACCACAACTCACGGACGATGGCTTTGCTGCGGGCGGCAAGTCCTCCAATACCGGAGACGCGTTGCCACCGTTGTCGCTTGTGGGCGAAGCAAACCTGCTCGAGCCAACTGCTCATTTCGTACTCCAGCCAGGTCATCCGATCAAGTTCGGTCAATCGGTCAATGAGTTTCTGATGCATGTTCGCTAGGTGTAGCACGTCGTCTATAGCATATTTTAGTTGCCGTTCTGAAAGAGGCCTGCGTCGCCAATCGGTGCGTGATTCCTCTTTGGCGGGGTGTTGGTTCAGTAGCTTCTTGGAGAGCGAACGATAACTCGCAGGATATTCCAGGCCAATAAGTCCCGCCGCAATTTGCACGTCAAAAAGTTGGGCAGGAACTTTGCCAATCGCGGTGAGGCTGAATCCGACTTCTTCACGCCCAGCGTGGACGATGGTAGATCCGTTGCCTGTCGCAAGCAGATCCCAGAACGGGCTCAGATCCTGAACGCTTAAGGTATCGATGATTGCCTGGTGTTTCCCTGCCGCAACCTGGATCAGGCACAGTTGAGGGCGATAGGTGTATTCGGAGACGAACTCAGTATCGAAGGCGATTGCCGGTTCCGATGCCAGCAGCCCGCAAAACTGTTGCAATTCACTGTCGGTGTTGATTTGAATGTAATCCAAGCGATTCTTGCTTTTTGAAAGTGTCCGCGATTGTGGTCAATGCTTTAGATTTGCGCTATTGGTAAATTTGGCTATAAGAAGAAGGAGCTGACTATGAACAAGACCGGAAGCAAAATCAAGCAACTGTATTTTAGAAATCCGAAGAAACTAGGCATCCGTACCCCGGCCGTCTCGGCAATTGCTTTCACCATAAAATTGGGGCCATTGCCGATGTAGGTCATGGCACCCATGAAAACGGCACCCAAACTGATCGCGATAAGGAAATCAGGATTGATGACAGTTTCTGGAAGTGGAGTGGGTGATGGGTTTAGAGTTCGGGCAGTCTCAAAAAAGACAACATAGGTAGGCGCATTATCTAGAACCGAGGAGAGTCCCCCCGTCGTCCAGAAAAATTTTGCCGGTGTGTCGACTCCCATCTCAGGCCCTTTTGCATTTAAGATTTGAAGTGCCGGCTGCATGCAGATGAAAATTCCAAAAAATAATG
>JABABY010000233.1 GCA_014237955.1 Planctomycetota bacterium | reverse complement strand
ACATGGTAGAGACCATGTCCCGTGTACGGAATGTCGCGCGTCAGTTGCTTCAGGAACTCGGGCGGGAGCCGACGATTGAAGAAACTGCCCGTCGAGCAGGGACGGCTATTGATGAAACCAGGCGGGTTTTGGCGATGAGCCGTTATCCGATTAGCCTCGATCGCCCAGTCGGCAATAGTGAAGATAGCCATTTTGGCGATCTGCTACCGGATGTTGCGGCGGATAATCCCGCGAGTGGCGCATCTCAGGAGATGCTCCGAAGCCGTATTTCGAAGGTACTCAAAACGCTCAGTTACCGGGAGCGCGAGATCATTAAATTACGCTACGGACTCGGTGACGGCTACAGTTACACGCTCGAAGAGGTCGGCCACATTTTTAAGGTGACCCGTGAGCGTATCCGGCAGATTGAAGCGAAGGCAGTTCGAAAGCTGCAGCAACCGAGTCGTAGTCAAGAACTTCGGGGGTTTGTTGATATCCTTTAAAATCCCCTTAAGGATGATTTGCAAAAGGGCGATCCCCTAGAACACATGTCTTCTGGTTGATGGGATTTGCCAAAGATATTTTCGAACAGAAGTAGGTTGATTTAAGAGCCCGGGATATGGTTGCCCGGGCTCTTTTTTTATGGCTGTTGATGGTTTCCCCTCCGCCCATGAGGACTCGTGTTCCGGAGGATCTTGAAGGCGCCTGGAACTGGCATTATATTCATCCACAGTATGCTGGTGGTCGGTCATCGTGCTTAGGTGGTCCGACAACAGGGAACTCCGGTGGAAATCCGGGACGGCCCCGCCGCTGTGAACGAGTGTCTGTAGGAAGTTCGTATCTTTTGGCCATTGTTACTTTTGTAACGAGAAGGCCTGATGCTTCCAAGCTCGTGAGTCAGAAGACCTGCCTGCATGTGTTGTGTGGTGCGCTGCGAGGGACAGATGCCACCCAGTTAAAGTGTTTTCATAGGAATGGATGTTTCCCCACATAGGACAAAATTCTCTGGCAGGCTGATGCGCGTTTGTTCGCTTTGTTCCAGTTCCGCAACCGGATCGGGATAGAAATCTCTGTGAGAGAAATGTGTTTGGGGTGCTCTTGCAGGTGGATTATGTTGCACCAACGATATCCTCATCAACCTATGCTTCGATCGGAGCAGACCCGTTCACATCACGGTTTTACACTCGTGGAACTGCTCGTCGTGATTGCTACCATCGGGATTCTTCTGGCATTGCTGTTGCCTGGAATCCAGTCGGTAAGAGAGTCGGCACGACGAACATCCTGCGCGAGTAATTTGCGTCAAATTGGTTTAGGAATATGCAGTTATGTGTCGCGCCATCGGACCTTTCCAGTCGGTTGCGTCGATTGCCAGTGGTGGAATGCAGAACGAAAGCAGCATTCCTGGATTACTGCCATTCTTCCGGATCTGGAAAACGAACACCTCCTCGCTCTGTATGACCTGGAGAGTTCTTACAACAGTGAGGCGAACTTGCTAGCTGCGGGTCAGGTGTTGCCCCTGCTTCTCTGTCCCTCAACTACAACGACAGAGCGGGTGGGCCTGACGACAGGGGACCGCAATGCAAACGACGAATGGGATGCTGGAGATGGATTAGCCTACACGGATTATGGTGGAATTTACGGAATCGAAGGTCCACCTTACCAGGCACCGCAGGGATCCAAACATTATGTAGCCGACCATGCAATTGGCGTAATGGTCCATGAAATTCCGACCACCGTGCGGGCCATTCGCGATGGACTTTCCGCGACGGCCATCGTTGGTGAGTGTACCGGTCGTGGGGGCGGTTCGAGTGAGCAGTCAGAATGGGCTAACGGGCAAAATGTCTTTGCTCAATATTACACCAATCCGATCAATACAACTCAAGGCAACGAGTTGTGGAGTGATCATCCGGGAGGTGTCCAATTGCTCTTTTGCGACGGACATATTTCCTTTTTTTCAGAAGAGGTTCAGCAGTCTGCGCTCAATGCAGTGTTGACTCGCTCAGGACGTGATCATGTATCCCAGTGAGAATATTTTCTCATACAAACAAATCGAAAAAGTTAAAACATTTCCTGGAAGGAACGGCCGATGAATATTAGAAATCGTAGACCACTACTGGTGCTTGCGCTACTTCTGGTGGCTCTCCAGGTGCCCTGCTCTCTTCAGGCCGACATCCTCACAGAGGTTCCTATTGATGGTGAGTACCTGCGCCTTGAATACATCGCAGGTAGTGGTTTATTGATTAGCTACCATGTGATTGATTTTGCCCATACAAACGGCGATACCTATGCGTTTGGCTATCGTTACAATGGTTCGACTGTGACCTCGCACGATGCGCTCCTTGCCATGGATGCCGCTGGAGAGTTGCAGTATGGTTTCAGTACCGGTTGGGGTGAACCCTTTACAGACAACTTTAGTTACCTACAAGATGCAGGCTTACAGGCAAACTATTGGTCGTATTCGCTTGGAATCTATGATGCACTTGCGGAAGATGTTGCTTGGTCCATGTCGCCGAGTGGTGCGGGAGGCCAATTCTTGCAAGATGGGAGCTGGCACGGCTGGTACAATGGGTTCACACCTGAATATGGTTCGATCGATCCAAGTATTCCACATGGCCAAGCAGTACCAGAGCCGACGTCGGTCCTGGTAGCTGGAATGGGCGTGTGGTTCCTCCTCTCGTGGCGACTGGGGCGAGATCGGCTGTTCGCTTGATAACATGATGGTTCGAAAACGAGTCGATTGAATCTGTACC
>JABABY010000232.1 GCA_014237955.1 Planctomycetota bacterium | reverse complement strand
GATGCGTCAGATAGCACAGATGCGTGAGATTTAAGCAAACTTCGATCTGATTGTCGACAACCATCAGATCTTCCACCATCCGCATAGCGGTGTGCTGGGCCAGCTGGAAAGCGTGAAACGTCGAGCAAAAACCCTCGAGAATCACATGGGTGCCTGTCAGGACGACGCAGAGATTCTCAATCCTTCCGCTTGTTACCTGATATACCTCACTCTTAATATCTGCTGCCAATTGCTCGGCACCCGGGCTGCGTGTGGATGCGGATACTTTTGATTCCATGTGATCAACGGGATTGGCGATCGCGGTCTCTGTCATCTGTTAACCTTCCGATAATGCGGGTACCACAACAATATTGAATTTGTGTTTATGATAGTGCCACCCTGAAATCCTACTACGAAATCTGTAAGAGCCTAAGAGTCGACTCTAGAAAAGCAGCCTTCGCAGATCTTAATTGCCATCCTTGCAGATGACGCCCTGAGCGCGTTCCCTGCCCAACAGCGTTTTTCATGGTACAAACCACGATTCCTATCAATAATCTAAAAGAGATTCGCTCAATTTTACCGCATCTTGTCGCACTTGATCCATTTCGTCCATGAGTGACTCGAGCTCTTGTGGATCCTCACCATCGCGATACATGCGACTCGTTACCTGTTCGTAAGCCTCACTCCAACTGAGCCACATGGATAGCACCTTATTCCATTTGGAACCCTTGTCGGAAGAATCATCAAGGGCAATATCGGTTGCTATCGTTTCCAACCGCTCACGAATATCAAAAGGGACAACGGGACAACCATTCAGACCCGGTTGAGGCTTTTCCTCTTGATTGTCGACGGACGTGATGTTGTCACGGGGATCACAACGATCCACCAATGTCTGCTCTCCATGCGGTACCGAGAAATTCTCGTCGACAGCCCAAGAAGTATCCACTGTTACGGTCATTGCTCTCTCCCTCCCAATGAAAATCCAAAAACCAAATATAAACCTCTTCTCTGCACACCCGTATAAGCGTCAAAACCGAAAAAAAAGGGCAAATAAAATCCTTAAGCCTGGCCATTTCCTCGAAAAGGGGCGCACAGGGATCTTCACAACCCTCAACTGGAAAAGAACTTAGAGAACGCCATGGAGAACACCACTAGGAACGATTTTGCTCCAGGGCGAGCAGGCGGGCCGCGATCTTCTGGTAGATAAATGAGACGCCCAGCAGAGCAATACCGAGCGCAAAGGTAGCCAGAATGCGGGCCAGCGACTCGAGTTGGCTCAAATCGACCAAAAATACCTTCAGTAGAATCGGGCCAAAGGCGAGCAAACCAAGGATCCTATAAAAACGACTTCTTAGCAAAAATCCAAGGACCACGACGGCCACCGCAAAAAGGGTCGAAACGATCGAATAGGTCGCCTGTTGGGCCATTGCCATGTTTTCAAACGGCGGTGTCTCGCGCTGTGCTGTAACAAAAAACCAGGTGTTGATCTCCATACAGATGGCAACAAACAGGATCAAACACCCGAAGAATCCCGTAATGTACTGCAAGCCATTCTCAAGATTCGAAGCGGTGTGAACGGGCAATTCCTGGGGTTGCCGCTCGAGCCCAAAATGCCGATAGCCCCAACTGATGAAAAAGCCACTGAACGCCAGGAAGGCAAGAGAGCCAAAACGTGCATTCAAAATCAATTGAAAGGGTGTCTGATACCCATTTCCCATTAAGAGAGCCGCTATCAGAACCGGTGGAGTGATGATGATCGCCGCATACCAGCGGACCGCTTTGGTGTGCAAATACAAGCCCGAGAGCCAGACAACCAATAAGTCCAATGTCCAGAGCGTCAGCAGAAAACGCCCATCCCACTGGCAGCCTGAGGCAAAGAGCAACAGAACGTTGCCCAAGGCGAGCGTAATCCCCGAAATCTGCAATTCAAGAAGTGTCGGCTGCTGGCGCTGGAATCTCGCAGCCCGATCGTGCTGAGGGCGACGCGGAAGCCACCAGGCCAGAGTCCCACTAAAAAACATAATGATGCTGGAAATGAAAAAATGCATTGCAGAGAGCTTGATGTCGGTCTCTAACAAACTCGCATCTCCGTACCTATCTATAGAGAAGAGCCGCAAACTGGCCAGGACAAACACGATCACCGCCGCATAGAGCATCTGACGGTCGGCATACAAAAGACCAATCGCCATACAGGCCAATCCTTCGAGCGACCAGGCCATTGCCAGATACGATAGATCGCTTAGTTGTAGGGGCGGAAAAAGTGCGAAAAACAACATCGCTAGGGCAAGATGCATCCGCGGCATCCGGTCGTTGTCGGTCACTCGAAACCGGGTAATGAAAAACAGAGTCAGATGAATCAGACCCAGTCCCCCACAGACGAGACCGAGTTGCTCGGATGCAAAACCCTCAAACAGATACCATGTAAAGGCCATGTATCCCGTACTCGTTCCAGTGAGTGTCACCAGATCGACATCATTGCTCGGTCGCCGCCAAAGGACCGGAGGCAGCGTAACGCCCACCAAGAAGATCATCGCGTGAAGCACCACCAGCCACTCCAGCGGCCAAGCAGCAATTGTTGCAGCCTGATCGATCCAGACCATGAACATAATGGCCGTGGCAACGAGCGCGACTAGCTTGAGAAAGTTCCACTCGCGGAGGATGGCAGATGCGATCAGCCCCACATTGAGAAATGCCAAATAACTAAAAAGAACGATATAATTTCCATCACCACTGCTAGTGAGAATCGGATTCAAATAGCCTCCCAATGCTCCCACCAAAATGATCGCTACACTCCGCTTGCGGACCGCGAGAAAAATAGCAACGAGCGTGAT
>JABABY010000231.1 GCA_014237955.1 Planctomycetota bacterium | reverse complement strand
TCTGCCGCAATCCTATCCACTTCCAGAGGAGGGGCAATCGCACTGGCAGCAGCGTTGGCGATCATTGCGATCATTTACGGATGGTCAAAAATTTTTGATCGTCGTCACGCAATGAGTCTCCTGGTACTGGCTTTGATTGGCATTACTATGTTTGCTATCCATGGTGCAGAGCAAATTGGTGAGCGGTGGGATAAGGTCCAGGAGCTATCACTCGATAGTATCGAGTCTGGGCGACTTCGGATGGAACTTTGGGAGGCGAATTGGAATGCTTTCACGCAAAGTCCATGGTTCGGTCAAGGAGTGGGAGCCCATCGAGAATATTACAAGATGTTTCTGCCGGACATTTATACGGTAGAGTTTTCTCATGCAGAAAATGGCTATCTGCAAATCGCTTCCGAAGCAGGTTTGGTGGGACTATCGTTCTTAGGCATAGCACTCGGCCTATGTCTTTTCTGGTGTGTGGTGGCATTGGCAAGACAAAAAGCAATGATAGAAGTTGCTTGTATGGGTGCTGTGGTAGCAGCCTTGGTGGCGAGCGCAGTGCATTCATTGGTCGATTTCGTTTGGTGCATACCGGCTTGTATGTCATGGACCGTGATACTTTGCGCTCTCGCATGCCGGTTATATCAGTTGAGCGGCGACCGTGAACGGGAACGCTCGCCGTATCCCGTCTCTCGTGTGGCCTGGCTGTTCGCAACGCCGGTGATTGCATTGGCTGGCATCTGGATGGTCAGCATATTCTGGGGCCCCGCGATGGCTTCAGCTCATTGGGACCGCTATCAGAAATATGCAAAAGAACGTACTACGCTTGAGCAAGAAAAAAAAATGTTTTCAAATGATCCACAGAAACTCTTAGAGATCCAGCGAGTAGCCGATGTTTTAGACAACAATCTGGAGCAGGCATTGCGCGCCTATTCAATGAAGCATATTGGCAATGCCCGGGTCAATCTTCGGCTTGCGGCAATCTACCTTCAGCAGTTTCAGATCCACCAACGCAGTAGTAAAAATCCTATGGATGTGGGGCAGATTCGTGATGCCGCTATTGCATCTCAGTTCCCATCGCGTTCCGCACTCAACGAATGGCTCGATCGCGCTATTGGTGATCATCGTAATCTTCTTGATCGGGCTTTGTGGCACGCACACCAATCGGTCGCTCAGTGTCCTTTGCAAGGGGAAGGGTATCTTTTTCTTGCAGAACTCTGTTTCTTAGAAGGTGGAACAGGTCTTGGTAAATCAAGATATATCGAGCAGGCGCTGCTTGTAAGACCTCATGACGGGAGTGTGTTGTTGATGGCAGGAAAAGAAGCGGCGGTCGCAGGTGATGTTGCCAAGGCGATCGCTTATTGGAAACAATCATTCCAATGTGGGATCGAAAATAAGAAGGCAATTCTTTATCTCCTGAGTAGTCGCATTCCCGCAGAGGCATTGATTGAAATGTTGGAGCCTCAAGTAGAGGACTGGCCATTGTTCGTTCATCAATATAATCAGTTGGGCAATACTGTTCAATTAAAGGTTGTTTGCGATCATTTTTATGTTCTTGCTCAGCAGCAGGCAGACTCGATGGATCTTTGTGATACCTGGCACACTCTTAGTAGGCAATATCCGCGTTTTGAAGAGAGTGAAAAAGCGGCGTCTTGTGCAATGCGTGCCCTAGAGTGTAACTCAGGTCGGTTTGATGTTCGTATGCAGTTGGCAGCACTATTGATCCAACTCGAAAAATTTGCCGATGCGGAAGCCCATCTTCGCTGGTGTGTCTCTCGTAATCCAGATTCACATGATGCAAAAACGCTACTGGCGAAGGCGGTGAAGCAACGCATCGCTACATCGAAGCGGAATACAGAAGTATCCTTACCTCGGAAAAAGTTCAATTAACCCGGGCAATCGTTTCTCGACTCTTGCAGCTAGCAGTGCATGCTTTGGCATCACCTTCGTGGGTTGCAGCGATTTATCTTGTTCGCCAGGCCCGCTAGCGATTAGACTCGCGTTTCTCGGTAGCGAGTTTGTTCCTTGCCGCAGCCATTGGTCCTTGAGATCGTGATGGTTCCGTCTGACGGGAAGCGGTATGTCTGGCTCTCTGCCGATTCACATGTGTAACTCGCTTTTTAGATCGATGTTTCGTGTCTACGTGTCCAAATACGCTTGATTCTCTCCCCTCCGAGGAGACCGCCGCGCGCTCGAATAAGGGTGCTACGGCCACGTTACCGATGCGCTATTATGAAGGTCGGTCGCGATTTAGGATAGTCGACGTTGCCGAATTGTGGCGTTATCGGGAAACGGTTTGGATCCTGGGTTTGCGCGACTTGAAGGTCCGTTACCGGCAGACCCTGATTGGGGTGGCGTGGGCCATTTTACAGCCGCTTACCATGATGCTGATTTTCGGCGTGCTCTTTCATCTGATGGGCCGCTTGCCGGTAGGGGGTTCCGATCCCTATGCCGTTGTTGCATTTTGCGGTTTGCTGGGCTGGCAATTGTTTTCCACAACGGTGACTGGGTGCAGCAATAGTCTCGTTACGAATCGAAACATGATCACAAAGATCTATTTCCCACGGCTCGCCTTGCCACTATCAACTATTGTGGTGGGAATCGTTGATTTGCTTTTTGCGATGTTGGTTCTTGTTGGCTTGATGGCCTGGTATGGTATTTTTCCCTCCTGGCAGATTGTGACATTGCCTCTGTTTATCGCCCTTGCTGCGCTTACGTCCTTGGCGGTGGGGATCTGGCTCTCGGCACTCAACGCCATTTACAGGGATGTTGGTTTTGTCGTGCCATTCTTAATCCAGGTTGGATTTTTCCTCTCTCCGGTTGTTTATGAAAC
>JABABY010000230.1 GCA_014237955.1 Planctomycetota bacterium | reverse complement strand
TATGAAAAAACTGTTAAGGGCAAACGCCTACACAAAAAGTGGGGCTTGTAACAACGCCCCAGGATCCAGTCCATGCCACAGTACGCTCTGTTTCGATTATCAAGGACAGAGGCACCACGCACGGCGATTCTAGAAAGATTAAACTACGGACTCTTTTCAGAGGACCTACCCCACGACTCCTGGGCCGATACGCACACGGAATTTAAAACGCTCCTTCGAAATCTTTCTCAACAGAAACATTCTGAAAACAAAAGCATGCCATCGGTCTTTGGAGACGACCCTACGAACTGGGGAGGGGCTGTTCGAACTGCAACATACTCTGCCACTCTGATTTTCTGATATTTGTTCGGATTTGGAGTCTTTGAGCGTTCACACCCATGTCTGTTAGGCGATGTTCTTTGAGCCAATTTAACCGTGTACGAAACCACCAAATTTGAATATAATGGGAGAGTCAGACATGCAGCCTCTCTGACCCCACCCTTGGATGAAAACCCATGAACCTCCTTCCTCGTTTTCTCTCATTCCAGCTACCGCCCACCGCCCGGAAGGCTACCCGACTGCACCTCGGATGCCTCTCCTTTGTCATGGTTTTCCTGAGCGTTAGTCTGCCACTCCGCGGCGAGGCACCACTGGCGTACAACCGCGACATCCGCCCGATCCTTTTGGATAAATGCTTTGCTTGCCACGGTGCCGATAGTGCTTCGCGCAAGGCGGATCTGCGACTCGACGTTCGCGAAGACGCGATAGAGATGGGGGCGATCACCGCGGGCGAAACAGACACAAGCGAAATGATTGCCCGGATATTCACCGACGATCCAGATACCGTGATGCCCCCACCGGAGGTAAAGAAGGCTTTAACCTCTGCCGAAAAAGAGACGCTCAAACAGTGGATTGAAGAGGGAGCCGAATACCAACCCCACTGGTCGCTGATTGCCCCGCAAAAGTCCGATCCCCCAGCGGTCCAAAATGAGGCCTGGGCCGATAATCCGATCGATCGCTTCGTACTCTCCCGACTCGAAGCAGAGGGACTCACTCCGGCACCTCCCGCCGACCCCCTGACGCTGTTCCGTCGCCTACATCTGGATATTACCGGATTGCCTCCCTCGCCGGTCGACAGCCAAGCATTTGCGACTGAGTATGCCCAAGATCCCAAAGACGCCCTGGAAACCTGGATCGATCGACTGATGCAAAAGCCGACCTGGGGTGAGCACCGCGCACGGTATTGGCTTGATGCGGCACGCTACGGCGATACCCACGGACTGCACTTCGACAACTATCGAGAGATGTGGCCCTATCGCGACTGGGTGATCCGCGCGTTCAATGCCAATCAACCCTTTGATCAATTTACCATCGAACAAATTGCCGGGGACATGCTTCCCAATCCAACCGACGACCAATTGATCGCCACCGGTCTGCAGCGATGCAATATCACGACCAATGAGGGCGGAACGATCGACGAGGAAAATCTCGCGATCTATGCGGCCGACCGCGTACAAACCCTGGGCTGGATCTACCTGGGGCTCACTACCAATTGCTGTCAGTGTCACGATCACAAGTTCGATCCCCTGACCATGAAAGATTACTACCAGTTGGCGGCGTTTTTTCGCAATACAACGCAAAGGGCAAAAGATGGAAATGCCAAAGATGGCCTTGGTCCGGTCCTTGTACTACCGAGTCAGGAAGATCGGCCTCGGTGGGAAGCACTCCCAGATGAAATTGCCGTTGCCAAAAAAATCCGCGACGAGCGTCGCACCGCCGCGGATCCGCAGTTCGAATCGTGGTTGACCTCCGCCACACCAGACGCATTAGAGACAGGACTCTTTAGCGACGGATTGGTTCTCAGGGTACCGCTCGACGAAACCGAAGGCGATACCGTGAGCAGCACATCGGCCGGTGCAACAACAGGAATCCGTCACCAATCGCCCGTAGCACCGGAGTGGATTGAGGGTGGAAAGTTTGGCAAAGCACCACTGCTCGGCGAGAAAAGCCATTTTGAATTGGGAGATATCGGCCGCTTCGAGCAGGATCAGGCCTTTAGTTTCGGTGGGTGGATTAAACCGACCAGCAAGAAGAAGAGTGGATCGATTCTGGCACGGATCGACCAGAGCAACCACGACCGCGGATGGGATTTGTGGCAAAACGGAAACGCTTTTGCCGTGCACCTGGTTAGCAACTGGCCCGAGAAGGCAATTAAAACGCGGGTTCATCAAAACCGACTTCAGGAAAACAAGTGGCAGCATGTGTTTGTCACCTACGACGGTTCGGGAAAGGCGAGCGGCATTAAAATATTCCTCAACGGCAACCCACAACCCCAGGTTGTTGAAAAAGATACCTTAGACCGTGATGCATCGATCATCGCCGAGACCCCACTGCGTCTGGGTCGGCGGAGTGAGGGTGCCCCTTTCACGGGTGCGGTTCAGGACATACGGGTTTATCGCCGCGCCCTTTATCCCCGCGAAGTAAAGGCTCTGGTCAATCTCCCGGCAATCCACCAGGCCCTTGCCCAAACGCAGGAACCGTTGACCGAAACTGCCGACACGGATTCTGAAAAGGAGATGGAGGCCAAAAAGAAGGCCCGCTCAGAGGTCTTTGATCATTACCTCGTTACGCTCGATTCTGAATATCCCCCACTGTCCCGGAAGGTTAACGACCTTGACGCCGAGCGAGCAGCTATTCGCAATCGCAGTCCGATGACCCACATCCAGCGCGAGCGCAAAGACTCGCCGGCCATGGCCCACATCCTGATGCGAGGCGAATACGATAAAAAGGGGGACCAGGTTGCTGCGGATACTCCAAAAGCACTGCATCCGATGCGCGAAGATGCCCCTAAAAATCGCCTCGGCTTGGCC
>JABABY010000022.1 GCA_014237955.1 Planctomycetota bacterium | reverse complement strand
TAGAACAATGCGATCCCCCAGTGGCTGAATATTGATTTTTGTACTTGACTTCTTCTTCGATTTGGTCGCTGTAGCCATCGACTTAATTTACCTCCGTAAAAGCACTTCACATTGAGTGATGAACATTGAGTGATGAAGGAAAGCATAGATGGGATATTTCCCACTTTGCAAAAGCAGGCCCCATCACGAAAGATTATGCAGTAAGGTTCTTTGGTGGTTTGTGCTTAGGTAGTTTGGTTATTGTCGCCACCTTTGGCCCGCCACTTCGTGGGTCGAGACCTCAAGACGTCTCCATCTAAAAGCAATCCGCGCGCCAAGTTTTGAAAACTGGCCATAAGTTCATTTTTGAAAAGCAGTTAGAGCAGATTAATGGTTTTATCAGGACTGCCAAATTCGCCGCTTTTGAGCCTGGCAGGTTTTTGGCCCGCCCGAAACTGCCATTTTGACAGCCTGGCTTGGGCCTTATGGAGGAGGGCTTTTGGTTCTACAGCGGCAGTGCTTGTTTGTTGCTGCTCGACTGAGGACAAAATGTGTATGCTGGGAACGCGAAAGAGGCGATTGGATCTTTTGCGTTGTTCACATTTTCCTACATCTAGGCTGCCGGCGGTATCCGCTTGAGTGGCAGTTCAAGCAGGCTGGTGAGACGATGAATCGCGACGAAATGATTGGCCGCCTCAACTCCGAGTCTTTCGACATCGCCATTGTTGGTGGTGGCGCAACAGGACTTGGCGTGGCCGTCGATGCTGCAAGTCGTGGTTACCGCACTGCATTGCTTGAATCCCACGACTTTGCCAAGGCAACTTCAAGTCGCAGCACCAAGTTGGTTCACGGTGGAGTCCGATACCTCGAACAAATGAATTTTTCATTAGTGACTGAGGCTCTTCGGGAGCGAGGGATTATGGCCCAAAACGCTCCCCATCTCGTTAGCAATCTGGCTTTTGTCGTCCCTCGATACAAATGGTGGGAAGGTCCTTTCTATGGCATCGGCATGAAACTGTACGATGTACTGGCAGGCAAATTAAATATTGAGCCAAGTAAAACCCTTAATCGCCAGGAGGCGATCGCCGCAATTCCAAATGTAGAACAAGAACATTTACTCGGCGGCATCATGTATCACGATGGCCAGTTTGACGATGCAAGAATGGCTATCACGCTTGCAAGAACTGCAGTAACCGAAGGGGCTGCGCTTGCAAATTACTGTCCGGTCAAGGATCTTGTTAAGGACAATGGCCGCGTGGTCGGTGTCCAGGCTGAGGATAGAGAGACGGGAATAGAGTTCACGATTGAAGCCAAAGTTGTCATCAATGCGACAGGTATTTTTTCTGATAGTGTTCGAAAACTCGACGATCCCTCTGCGCGGGAACTGATTGAACCCGCACAAGGCGTCCATCTGATTCTGGATGCTTCTTTTCAGCCAGGAGAAAATGCAATCATGGTCCCCCATACCGACGATGGTCGCGTCCTCTTTGTTATTCCCTGGCACGACCGCGTGATTGTAGGAACGACCGACACACCGATGCAAAATGCACAACTGGAACCCCGCGCTCTCCAGGAAGAAATTTCGTTTATTTTGCGCAATGCGGGCCGTTACATGCATCGTGAACCGTCTGAAGCAGATGTTTTGAGCGTGTTTGCTGGCCAGCGGCCCCTTGTACATCCAGAAGGTAAATCAGGTGACAGTAAGTCAATTTCACGTAGCCATGAAGTTTTTGTGAGCCAGAGTGGTTTGGTGACGATTGCTGGAGGAAAGTGGACCACCTATCGAAAGATGGCAGAAGACACGATGACACATGCAATTGAGATTGGCGGCCTCCCTCCCAAAAACTGCCGCACGGAGCAACTCCCTCTGCACGGCTATTTGAAACGCGAGTCTGCCGATTTTCCAGAGGAGGATCATCTCCGCTGTTATGGCGCGGATGCGGCAGCCATCGAACAGCTTGCTGTTGATAACCCAAAACTTGCTTTCCCGCTGCATGAAAAACTTCCTTATCAGGAAGCAGAAGTTGTCTGGGCTACCAAATATGAGATGGCCCGAACGGTTGAGGATGTCCTTGCCCGTAGAACCCGTTCATTGCTGCTCGATGCTCGTGCCTCCAACGAGGCGGCACTCAAAACGGCACAAATTATGGCAGAGCAACTTGGCTACAACCAAGCCTGGGTCGATAGCCAGATAGCCAGCTACAAAACGCTGTCGAGCGGCTATTTGCTAGTAGACTGATTTTATGCCAGTTTTTTGACCAGAAAAAAATCGAATGGCAGGTAACGATAGCTTTACCGCTCGATTTATAGGATGTATGCGAAAATTGCACCCATTGTGCCACTTCTGTTGTAGAGAACCCAATAGTTTTTCCAGCAAACCCCGCGCCAAAGTAGATGCAATTTTTATTGGAAAGCAGCGGATTTACGCAGAATAGTTTTTCAAAATTTGTCGATGTTAAAAGCGTTAGGAAAGTTCGGTGCTGCCGCAAAGAAAAAATTTGCCCTCGCACCGACCATTCCTATTGCAATCAGACTACAATTTCAATATGAACTTCAAATCTTTCGGTCACCAATTCCGTCGGAGGGACTAACCAATAGCGTAGGCCCGGGGTCACAAAAGGCTGTGCAAAGCACCGCCGACCCTCGCCTTTCTCGCAGCGACCTCCACCGTCGCAATGGACCGAAAGTTTATTAGGCTGCGGTTTTCTCCAAGGAGGAAGCTGGCGGCCTTTTTTATTTGTGGTTTTTACCGGTCTCTGCGCGACCCCTTCGTTCCGGTGAGGGTCGGACAAAATCGCTAGTACCACTCGCGCATGAAGAACCGATAGCGAGTGTTCACCCTGATAGCATGTGTCCCGGCGCTAGGGGATCTCCCCTGGAATAGTGCCTGCAAGTATCTCATCCATATGACCATAAAACTCTCCACGTGACAAAACCTCGTCACAGCCGGCAGCTCGAGCTGCCGTCAGTCGACCTGCATGGACGTGGGGGCCAAAGGCTACAATACGTAGTGGAGCATTCGACAACGCACGGAGTTGTTTGACCATCTCGTGCGGATCCACACCTGTCACCGAGAGGTCAAAAAGTACCAAACCGACAGACAATGCTTGTTGCTGTTCGAGTAGCTCTCGGAGGCCAATGGCGGTGTGCAGCACAATGTTTTGTCTTGCCGCCGCTCCGGATACATGGGAGCCGGTCATCAAATCCGTTGAGAGTAAAATTGCAGACATGAATTATCCATTTCAAAATCAAGAGTACGGCCCGCGACAATTGTTATAGAGGATATCGATTTGATGTTCTCGGTAGCCGATTTGGATTTACAAACAATCGTATTGTTACCGATTGATATTATTAGCCCGATGCTGGAAGGGGTTGAAACTGTATTCTCTAAAATCGCTATAGAGGGCAATCTTCAGATCGATTTTTGGCTGATCCGCTTTTCGCGAAAACATGATATTCTGCCTATTGTACAGTAGCCTAAATACACAGGGGAGCCGCGGTTGTTATAAACAGAGCCTACACTCGGGCCCTTGAAAGCTAGTGCGATTGGGTATCCACGTAACGCACAATCAAGATTGTTAGTCCTTTACACCCTTAGCGATGTCGATGGGATGTCCAACTCGGATCACGTCAACGCTGTGCTTGCTCAATTTCCCCCGGACTGCACGGCTCGCCACGTTGAATCGCTCGAGAGCGCTGGTGGTTTCAGTGGGGCTTGTTTCTGGAAACTTTCATCCTTGCGCGGACCACTCTGTCTTCGACGCTGGCCGGTCCCACACCCCACAGAATCCAGGCTTGCGTTCATCCACAACATGTTGCAGCATGCCGATATCCGCGGCTTTCAAAAGGTTCCGGTACCGATTCGGCCACAACACGAGACTGAGGCGACTTTTATCCACCACGCGGGACACCTTTGGGAAATTTCGCCCTGGTTACCTGGAAAGGCAAATTACGCTGAGTGTCCATCGCAGGAGCGGCTGCGATCGTCAATGCAAACACTTGCAAGATTCCATCTTGCCGTCGCCGATTTTCCAGAGACGGTCGGGAAGATGGGCGCTGCACCTGCGATTTTGGAGCGCCTGCAAATGTTTGCCGCCTGGGAAAATCAAGACCGCGACCGTTTGGCGTCCGCCATCGATAGGCAAGATTCAATCGTCGCTACCGGTCTATCGCAAATCGGAAAGCAAATCATCGAGGCGTTCGATTGCCACCGGGTTTCAGTATTCAGAGCCTTGAGCCAATCGAGTGAACAGTTCGTTTCAATCCAGCCATGCATTCGCGATATTTGGCATCAGCACATCTTGTTTCAACAGGATGCGATATCAGGCATTGTCGATTTTGGTGCCGCGCGCCCCGATACGGTTTCAGCCGATGTCTCCCGGCTATTAGGAAGTCTTGCTGGCGATAAATCTGTCGAGTGGAGCATTGGACTGGAGGCCTATATCAAAGTCCGTTCCTTGACAAAAAATGAACGCCATTTAATTGGTCCCTTGGACCGCAGCGCCGTTTTACTTTCAGGTCTCAATTGGCTTCGTTGGCTTTATCTGGACAATAGATCCTTTGAGGACATGCAAGTTGTCGAATCACGCCTTAAGGCCATTTCGCAGCGAATCGAAAAAATGGATTGGTGACCGGGCATGATAGCATGGAAGGTAATCGTTTTGGGTCAAAAGGGTTTCCTAAAAGTTATCTAGGGTGGAGGGACCGATTTGACCGATAAACTCCAGTGAAAAGAGCAATAAATGTTACATTGACCACCATAGAGGCCCACTCATAGAATTGCCTGTGTTTACCAATCAAATTAGCAATAGGCTAGTGGCGGAAATTCAAATGTTACGGATGCTAACCCTTGTCGTTTTTCTGACCACCTCTTCCGTGGCAAGCGCACAAAATACGAGTCTGGAATTGACCGGCTTTGCGACTTCCGGAGAGCGGGTCACGGTCACAGCAGAGGTGGTTGCCGGCAAAGGCGATCGACCGGCGGAACTGCAGATTACCGCACGGACACTCCCTGGATGGCACATATATTCGATTACCCAAAAGTCAGGAGGTCCCAAGCCAACACGGATTAATCTAACAGCCTCAGATCAATACCGTCTACTTGGTCCATTTCAGGCCAACCCTCCGGCAGTTGTCCATCATTATGCCTTTTGGCCAGATCTTGATGTGGAAGAGCACGAAGGCTCAGTGACGTGGTCTGTCCCCATCGAGCCAACTCAATCTGATGATCTTCGTACTCTCGTGATTTCCGGTGATGTGAAAGGCCAAGTCTGCAAAGATCTGTGCGTCGATTTTTCACAACCCTTTGAGGCCCGCCTGGCATCTGGTGCAAGGACTCTTTTAACAAACGCAACAAATACAGATGTCTATAAAACCGATCAGGTCATCATCACGGGCCAGATCACACCCAGCCAGCTTACACCGGGGGATCGGGCACAGCTTACATTGACCGCCACATTAGCGGACAAGTGGCATGTCTATGCCTATGAAAAACGAGTGCCCAGCGACTCGATGCGTTCGCGACCGACCCTCATTGTGCTTGATGAGCGGTCGGGTCTGGAGGCAGGTGCCCCGAGGGCGAGCACGCCGTTAATCAGCAAGCCACGAGAAGCCTTACCGGAATACGTCGATAATTTTCATCCCGGCGATGTTAGCTGGACGATCGATCTGGACGTTCCCGCCACAGTGGATCGTGGGGACCATCATCTCAGTGGCTTCATCGGATTTATGGCCTGTAGCGAAAATGAGTGTGCTCCGCCCAAAGCGGCTCGCTTTGATGTGAACGTTACGATCGGAACGCACTCTGATGGTACGGCGGCGGTTTCCTTTACACCTTCGAGTTATCAGGAAGCCACCGAGGCCGCCTCTGCTGCGCCACCATGGGACTTGGTAATTCCCAAGGCCGCCCCAGCAACCTTCTTTGCCATCCTCGCCAACATGGGATGGGCTCTGATTGCCGGCATATTGCTCAACGTAATGCCCTGCGTGTTGCCAGTCATTGGGCTTAAAGTGATGTCGTTTGTCCAGCAGGCGGGTGAAGATCGTCTGCGGATTTTTACATTGAATTTTGCCTTTTCTCTGGGACTCATCTCAATCTTTCTCGTTCTTGCATCTTTTGCTGCGTTTGCCGGTCTGGCCTGGGCCGAGCAATTTCAGGACCCACGTTTTGGAATCGCGATGGCCGCTTTGGTGTTCGTGTTTGCACTGAGCCTACTCGGCATCTGGGAAATACCGATTCCAGGATTTGTCGGTTCGGGCTCCGCCCAATCCATCGCTGAGCGGGAAGGCCTCTCAGCCGCTTTCTTTAAAGGCGTTTTGACAACTCTCTTGGCGACCCCTTGCGTTGGTCCGTTCATGTTTACAGGTTTGACCTTTGCCGCAGAACAGCATTCAGTGGCAATCACCTATGCGATCTTTGGATCCATGGGATTTGGGATGGCGCTGCCATTTCTTTTCATCGGAATCTTTCCTGCCTGGATTCGGTTTTTACCAAAACCGGGGGCCTGGATGGAGTCCTTCAAACACCTCATGGGATTTGTACTCCTGGCTACCGTAGTCTGGATTTACTACGCATTTATTCCAGAAAGATTTTTTGTTCCCACGCTGGCATTGTTGTTTGGCCTTTGGCTGGCCTGCTGGTGGGCCAATCGCACACCCATCACGGCCAATTTCGGCGACCGTCTTTATGCGTGGATTATTGCTTTTTCGGTGGCGATTTTGATCGGATACGTTTCGTTTACTCAACTGACCGGACCGGAGCGAATAGCAAAGGATGGCACCGGAGCGGTTGTCTTAGACGAGGAAACGAACGATTCCTGGCAACCCTTCTCGACGGCGAGGCTCGAGGATTATCGCGATCAAGGAACCACAGTTCTCGTAGACTTTACGGCTGATGGATGACTGATCTGCAAAACGAATGAGGCAGTTGCCTTAATGACGGAAGATACAGAGAACTTTATGCGAGACAATGGGATTGTGGGTCTCATCGCAGATAAAACAGCGGACTCACCAGAAATTGATCGATTGATGCTGGAGCTGGGTCATAGCAGTCTCGGCCTGCCACTTTACGCGATTTATCCGGCCGATGGTCGGCCCCCAATTGTCTTTAAAGGACTGCTCACCAAAGGCGCCCTGCTTGAGTACTTAAAAGAAGCCGGTCCGTCGCGCGGCTACGGCACGAAAACAGCCCGCCGCGGTTCCGGAGCGTAGCTTGAGGTGGACTCGCTAGAGTGGGCCATCATCTCTAGGTGCGAGACTCTTAGCGAAACGATTCAGGGTTATTTTGACGGTAGTGTGCGATCTTGCTGGTTTGCGGTGTCTTGCAGCCAAGCCGCGCCCGTAGTCTCTTCCGAAAAACCTTTGGCCCCCATTTCGCGAATGGCTGAATCATCTACCCGCAAAAGTGGGGTATAGCTAGGATGATGTGATTCTTTGTAAGGGGTGTTTGATTTTGAATTGTAACAGCAGATCATGGACCAGCGGGGAATTTGCGAATGGTTCGGATCGCTCCGGTGCAATAGGTTTGCATGGAATAAAACCGCATCGCCCGGTTGCATCTCCACATGAGCCAAAGGATATCGCTTGAGGATTTCGCTCACGCGATCAGGATCAGCCGTTGTTTGATCACCAGAGAGGACATGATCAATACGCCCCAAGCTGTGCGAGCGGGGAATAACTTGCAGGCACCCATTATCTTTTGTGGATGGATCAATAGCGATAAAACAACTCACTAGGTTTGGACTAAGTAGGCCATTGGAGTACCAGTAGCCATAATCCTGATGCCACGTCCATGCTCCCCCTACCCGGGCATCTTTCATCACCAATTTTGTATGGTAGTGATAGGGCTCATCTCCCAATAGCTGTTCGGCGACATCGACAATGCGTTTACTCCGTGCAAACATCCCATAAATATTATCTCCCGGATGGTTCCAGAGCGAAAGCCGTACGTCTCTCCCCTTGCCATCCGATTTTCCAAAGGCATGTCCTCCTAGCTCCTGGTCAGATTTCGCAGTGCGATGCAAGAGATCAATTTCATCGGGGGCAAAACAACCCGAAATGACAAGATAACCATCCTTTTGGTATTGATCGATTTCCGCAGCACTAAGGTCCGGGGAAGACATCGAAACCTCCGGTGATTATGAACAGACTAGAGTACGGATATTCTATCGTAACACGGACAACTTTCTCAAAAAAGGAACCTTGCCGATGGTTCTCATCCCAAGAAAAGCCCCCTTTCCAAAAGAAAACTCGGTTGTTTTCGAAGAGGCAATAATGATTTAGAATTGATGTTAAGAAGATGACTGGATCGTTGGACGATTAAGAGCAATTTGATCCCTTGCATTACTTATGAACGCAAGGAACACAAAGAGATTCAAAGGTAGTTTTATGGGTGATACAAAAGTACCGGCAGTTGGTATCGATTTAGGAACGACCCATTCGGTGATTGCATTTTTAGATAACGAGGGTCGTCCGACAACGATTCGCAATGCCGAGGGAGGTATTACAACTCCAAGCGTAGTCTTTTTTGATGAAATGGGTCCTGTTGTGGGCAAGGAAGCCGCGAGAACGGCTCCGTTCGAGCCGGATCTGATCGCCCAGTTTGCAAAGAGAGATATTGGCTCTCTGTTTTATGAAAAAGAGATCCAGGGGGTTCCATTGCCGCCAGAAGTAATCGAGGCCATTATTTTGCGGAAGATCAAGGAAGATGCTGAGCTGGTTTTAGGGGAAGTTCGTGATGTGGTTATTACGGTACCAGCATATTTTAACGAACCTCGCCGTAAGGCGACCCAGGATGCCGGAGAGCTAGCAGGATTGAACGTTTTGGATATTATCAACGAGCCTACTGCGGCCGCTCTGGCGTATGGGGTTCACAAAAAGTTTTCACCTGCCGGCGAACCTCATGATGAAAAAGAGACAGTGCTGGTCTACGATCTAGGCGGTGGAACGTTCGATGCGACCTTGATGGATCTCGAGGGGGGTAATTACACCGCAATTGCAACGGCTGGGGATGTCCATCTGGGCGGTATCGATTGGGATCGCCGCATTTTTGATCACGTTATCCAACACTTCATAGATGAATTTGGCGTCGACCCTCAAGAGGACAATGCTGCGGCAGAAAGGCTAAGGCAATCCGCCGAGGTTGCCAAGATGGCGCTCACGGCACGAAGTCAATACAAACTTCATTTTGAGTATGAGGGTAATCGGCTTCGGATTGATTTAACACGAGAGCTATTTGAAGAATTGACGCAAGATTTAGTCGAGCGAACATTGTTTACGGTTCGCAAAATGTTGAAGGAGGCCTCCCGCACATGGTCTGATATCACAAGCATCTTGTTCGTGGGCGGATCGACACGCATGCCGATGATTATTGAGTCCTTAGAAACGGAATCAGGCGTTGTCATCAACAGGTCTATTTCTCCAGATGAAGCTGTAGCGCATGGAGCGGCAATCTATGCCAATGTTTTGCTCTCAAAGGACAACGGGACATCGTCGGACATGCTGGTTAAGAATGTCAACTCTCACGATCTGGGTGTTTTGGCGGTTGAAGCAAGCACGGGCATGCCGAGGCGAAAAATTTTGGTTCCACGAAATTCATCCTTGCCGGCAACGGGTTCCGGAACTTTTAAAACGCGCGATGAAAATCAACAAACGGTGGCCGTGAATGTTATTGAGGGTGGCGATGCAAGTGGACGTAATGCAACGAAGATCGGAACGTGTGTTGTCTCGGGATTGCCGGAGGACTTGCCGGCGAAAACATCTGTCGAAGTCCGTTTTCAGTATCTTGAAAATGGGCGACTGACTGTTGAGGCGTGGCTGCCGGAAACAAATTCACAGGCGATGCTTGAAATTGAACGCGCAGCGGGTCTTTCAAGCGAAAAAATGGAGTCCTGGAAAGAATGGCTGGAGGCAGGAGCAATTTTGTCGGCCTCTGAGCAGGAGATCGCATCTGAAGAGGAGGACGATGAGGAAGCGGGCAGTTCAGACGCATTGTCCGGCTTCAGTGATGATGACGAAGAATCGACGACCGCCTCCGCATTTGATTTTGAGGCGATTGACGAGGAGCAGACAGGGGAAGGAGATCAATCGGAGGATGTGGAGGAATTCGATTTTAATTCCCTGGAGGAAGAGTCCGATTCGAGTGATGAGGTCAGTGATTTTCCGATCTCGGATTCACAGGATGAAGAGGATCCCTCTAACATGTTTGACGGCATCGATACCGGAGGCGAAGAGGATGAGAAGGGTGCTGTGGGGACAGATGATCCCGATCTGGGCGATTTTTTCCGTGGCCAGCAGTAGTTGTCGTCAAAGTTTGCCAGCGGCCTTTTTGTGCTCCCCCCCGATTGCCAGATGGGATGATTCAAGGCCACTCTTCCATGCACTCTCTTTAACGCAAGTTGTGTTGCAAAACAGCCTGACTGTCTTTTGCACCGTCCGATAGCTGAACGGGAATGGACCAGATCACGCTCCCCATCTTACAAAGCCCCTCGGCCCCCTTTCGGCAATAATAGCAGGTTAGTGACAATGTTATCTTGTTGTTCCCAGAATCGAACGAAAGAGGCACAACAATTTTAAGTTCATTTGGATTCTGAGCAGATGGCAGGGTTACCAAGTCACCTATGATGTGCTTATCCAATGAACCTATACGGTATTCTTCTGATATTTGGTAGCGAATGGGATTTAGATTGTTGAGTTTCCAGCCTTGGGGAAGTGAAAGATCTACCAGTAGTGTGATCTTTCCGGCATCGGGTTTAAGGGCGATCGGATCGATCGTGATTCTTTCGGCGTTAGGAAAATGATGCTCTGATCGCTCGACATGTTGGAAATCTGGTAATCCGCGAATTGCCAAAGTGTCTACCTGATTATTGTTTAAATTAATAATGCGTATGGTGTGGTTGTTGGTGTCGGCAACGTAGAGTCGCCCCCTGGCATAACTGATCCCTGCCGGCTCATCAAACTGAGCTGGTGCATCTTGTTTACCAGGATTCCCATCACCAGCAATGGTTGTTGTAACGCGGCTTTGTACGTCGATTTTTTTAATTTTGTTGTTGTAGGTGTCAGTGATATAAAGAGCGCCATCATGCTCGGCGATACCGAGCACATGTTGCAAGCGGACTGCCTCCGCCTTGCCATCCCTGTCACCAAAACTGAATAGTGCACGAGCTTGAGGTAGATTTGATGCCCCAACGATCGTAGCCACTTTGTTGTCGCTGAAGGGCAGAGTACGAATAGCACTACCTTCACTATCCGCGACATAAAGAGTCTTTCCATCGCTTGCTAGACCACTCGGCTGGGCAAAACTGGCATACTTTGGGCCAAACCCACGCTGGTCAATCATGGGTGGTACTTTTGGTACCCGGATGCCATCGGTAATATCTTCGCGTCCATTGCCGGCAAAGACCTCCATGCCTGAATTTCCCTCTAAGGGAATCCGCCAGATTTGATGGGAGCCCGCCATTGCAATGTAGAGGAAGTTTTTATGCACGGCCAACGCCCAGGGACTCGCCAGGGGAAATTGTTTAGGAGGGCTAGACCAGTTTGTCGGCAATTTTTTTATGGCACCGTCAGGTCCCACTTTGATGCGATCCATTCCCGGCCACAGTCCGCGATTTTGCTCCCCAGTTCCGGCCAAGGTGGAAACCGTTCGCTGTTTCAGGTCGACGATTCGAATCAAATGGTTTTGTGTGTCGGCCACGTAAAGCTTGTTGGCTACCAGAGCAAGCCCTTGGGGATTATTGAAAGTAGCCCGATCGAAACCCCCATTTTCAGAGCCGGCCACACCCGTTCCAACATTTTCTATCCATTGTCCATCCAAATCGGTGACCACGATACGATGATGTCCACTGTCACTTATGTAGAGACGATTGGTATCCGCATCCGCTAGTACCTTTCCAGGAAAATGTAACGATTGATGTTCCGATTGAGGCCGCTCAAGATCAAAACGTATGGGAGTAGCATCGAGCAATCCACGTTTTTTGTAATAAGAAATGGCTTTACTAAAAAAGCCATTCAAGGCTGCAAAGCTGATTTCACCACTATGGGATCCAATCAGATTGCCTTGTGGGTCAATAGCGCGAAGCGATGGCCAACTCCGGATCCCATAGCGATTCCAGATAACGTGGTTTTTGTCATTAATGACCGGATGTTCGATATCATATCTCAATATCGCCTGACGAATGTTGTTGACTCCCTTTTCTGCCTCAAATTTTCCAGTGTGAACGCCAATAACGACGATCTCATTCGGATAAGCCTGCTCCAGCTTTTTCAATTCGGGAAGAATATGTATGCAATTGATGCAGCAGTATGTCCAGAAATCAAGCAGTACAAATTTGCCCCGTAAATCGCGCAGATCGATCGGTCCTGCAGTGTTGAGCCATTGTTCGTTGCCTTCGAGTGATGGCGCAGGGCGACGATTGGGAAAGGGATGTTTTTGGCCACCCGGATTACTATTTGCGTTGCGATCGGAAGGAGAGGGATTTGTGTCCGACCCCCCCTTCTCGGCTGATGGTTCACCCGCCAGTGATGATTGGAAATCGATATCTGACCAAAAATGAGTACCCCCGTATAATAATCCTAAGGCAAACAGAGCGATTAGAGAACGCGCGGTGGGTGAGAGCATAGTTGATTATTTTTCGCAAACGCCAGGGAAGTAAAGTATACCGCAATTATTTGCTACTCGACTTTACAAACCCAACTACCGCAGATGCCCAGCGGCGAATATCCTACTTGATAGCAGGCAATTGGGAAACATCGGAGTAGTAGCGGGACTAGTACTGCCAGCAAATATTTACGCTCTACGGTGACGGATGGGAAAAATAGATTTACCTAGTGGGTCCTGGATTACCTTGTTTTACTCATTCGTTGGGCTAATCTAAACTTAAGAGGCGCTTCTTGACGAACTTATGAGGGAGAGGTAGATCGTATCGATAGGAGCAGTCAAGTGACGCAGGTAAAGCGTGAGGGAGACGGTGTTTTGGCATCGACCGAGGGAGCAGTAACGGTGAGGTTTATTGCCTTGAAATACATCATATTATTTGTTTGTCTAGCGGGCGTATGGGGCGTTTCCTGCGCACAGGCGGAAGAGTGGGCAAACAGGATGTTTGATAACCACTTGGAATATGACTTTGGAAATCTTGCCAGAGGCGCAAAAGCAGAACATCGGTTCAAGATAAAAAATAGCTTTGAGGAAGACATTCACATTGCTTCTGTAAAATCCAGTTGTGGTTGCACAGCCCCTAAATTGTCAAAGAAGGTTCTTGCAACCGGTGAAGAGGCGGAACTCATTGTCGACTTCGACACGGTCAAATTTAAAGGCTCGCATGCAGCCACAGTTACAGTTGCATTTGCACCGCCCTTTAGTGCTGAGGTTCGTTTGCAAATCAAAGGATTTGTCCGCCAAGATGTTGTTTTCAGTCCAGGACGCATCGAATTTGGACAGGTTCCCGCTGATGAAGGTGCTACAGAGAATATAGCCGTTACCTATGCGGGTCGAGAGAATTGGGAAATTGCCGATGTTCGTAGCGCGAACAGCAATTTTGAGGTCCGTTTGCGTGAGCCTTCCCGAAGTGACGGGCGGGTTGAGTACGATATGCAGGTACGCCTGAAAAAAACGGCTCCGACTGGTTATATCAAGGATCAACTGACGTTGGTAACCAATGACCAGTCGCATCAGTTCATCCCGATTACAGTAGAGGCGAGCGTGGTTCCTTCAGTGAGCGTTAGCCCTACATCCCTTCATTTAGGAGTCGTGCGCCCTGGTGAGTCGGTGACAAAGCAGGTTGTCGTCCGGGGCACGTCGCCTTTTCGAATAGTGGACGTTGCCTGTGAGCAACAGAAAGAAGGTTCTGGGGAGTCTAGCAGCTGCTTTAAATTTGCACCTGGTGAGCAGCAGCGTAAACTTCACATCATACCGGTCACCTTTACGGCCAACGAATCGACCGGAAAGATTATTGAGACAATTCAGATAACAACAGATGCCAGCCCCGACAGCAGCGCGGTGGCTCCGGCAGCGCAGCCTTTAAAGGTCGTTGCCCACGTCGAGGTTCTGGACGAATAATGGTCCCCGCCCTGGTGGATAACCGGGTGTTTGCCAAAGGCCGAGAGGCCATGCTTTTGACAATCGTTAAGCAATAGGGGTTTCTGCTATAGCGCAACAAAGATTCAATTGTTCAAAGCTTTTCTCCGCTCCATTTCCGCACGAATCCACTGCTGGTCCTCATCGCTAAGTTTAGCCATGGGGATCTTCTTTGGTTCCCCACGGCGGTTTTTCAGATAAACAGTTTGCCCCTCAACGGTTTCCAGATAGGCGTCTGTTTCATGTTTCCCGGTGCTGTCCGTAAACTTCCGAAACTCTTTTACCTCGGTTGGTAATTTTTGGGGCTTGGCTTTTGTGGCGCTGGAAGATGACCCGCTTGTTTTTTCTTCGGCATCTGTGCCACTTGAACTGGCTGGTGGACCTGCTCCCCCCAAGTCATTTCGGCTGCCCCCAATATCCCAACTTCCGCCCGATTTTTCACTGCCAATAGACGAGTCTTTAAAGCTATGGAGCCAGGTTTGTACCGATTCCGGAAACATTTTGATGATACGCCCCGCTTTTCCGTAGGTTGGATAATTGTCGTCGGGAATGAATAAAAGAACGACAAATCCAAGCACGAGTCCTGCGACACCAAAGAGGACCATACCAATCAAATTTCCCACCGGCCCCAGCTTTTTTCTCGGCTTTACTTTTTTCTTTGGCTCTGACCGTGCGTCCTTGCTAGTGTCGAAGACATCACCGGATGGTTTATCGGAAATGTCAGTATCAGTAGAGAGGACAATCCGCGCAACAGCGCTGACTGATACATCGGTTGAGCCGATTTGTTTATGGACAGCATCTTCATCTGTCGCAACGCAGACACAATACATTGTGTTGTCGCGGACATAACCTTCTAGCAACTGCACCGCCGAATCACTCTCGCCCGGATTTGTGAATGCGCTTTGTATTGTCGTTTTTAAGTCGTCGTCGCCGAGACCATCCTCGCCGGAGAATTCACATTGAATAAGATATTTTGGCATCGCTAGTTTCTACCTGGATGGGTAACCGAGATATCAAGAAATGGTAGTTTAAGCTTCTCAAGCCCTATAGGCTAGACTGAGAAAACACGAAAGCTCCGATTTCAACGATCGAGACGCGGCCAAGGTGCTTTCGGGGGCGATCTATTTGATGTCGACTGGCACCATGCCGGCCAATCACCACGACATTTAAGAGAGGCCGTAAAGTGGGGATATTTTGTTTTTTAAATAATCGACTAGGTATGTATGAGACAACGCTTTTCCGGTAACGCGATATACCAAATCACTGGCTGAATAACATTGTCCAACAAGATGAATATTTTTATTGAGCCAATTCCGAAGCGGCTCAAAATTTCCCGCGGAAAAAGCTGCCCCGCAACCACCTAAGTCTTCAGTAGCATGGGCAAAGAATTGGGCGCCGTATAGATTTCCCAGGGCGTAGGTTGGAAAATAACCAATTGCCCCACTGCTCCAGTGGATATCTTGCAAGACGCCTTCCCTCGCATTTTGTGGACAGATGCCGAGGTCCTCCTGATATTTTCTGTTCCAAGCTTCCGGTAAATCGGGGACAGCTAAATCGCCATTGAGCAATGCTTGTTCCAGCTCGAATCGAATCAGAATATGCAGATTGTAGGTTGCCTCGTCAGCTTCCACCCGAATCAGAGAGGGTCGCACATTATTGATCGCGGCGTAGAAACGATCTAATGAAATGTTCTCTAGAGCGGTAGGGAAATAAGATTGCAGTCGAGAAAAATGATACTGCCAAAAATCGAGACTACGTCCGACCTGATTTTCCCA